>JALYHE010000058.1 GCA_030776705.1 Actinomycetota bacterium
AGCCCCCACTCAGTGGGGGCTATGTCCTCGAGAACCAAGGGGGAGGCTGCCGACCTGTCCCTGGCCCTGCGCTCCGCCTACCTTTACTCGCCCGGCGAGCTCGGGGCCGTGGCGTCCCTCGTGACGCAGCTGGCCGATGCAGCGGGCGAGGTGCACGTGCTCTTCGCCAACAACTACCGCGACTTCGCCGTCCGCAACGCCGCCGACCTGGCCCGGTTGGTGGGCCGAGGTGCCGCGGCCCAAGAGCACGCGCCATGCCCACGGTGATCGCCGACGACGGCGTGGCCCTGGCGGCCTACGACGCTGGTGGCCGGGGGCCGGACCTCCTGCTCGCCCACGCCACCGGCTTCCACGGGCGGGCCTGGCTGCCCGTGGTGGAGCACCTCCGGCACCGCTTCCGCTGCGTCGCCTTCGACGAGCGGGCCCACGGCGACTCCGCCCTGGCCGTCGACGAGAGCTTCGACTGGCACCGCCTGGCGGACGACGTCCTAGCCGTGGTCGACGCGTTGGCCTTGTCGCGGCCCTTCGGGGTGGGCCACTCGTGCGGTGCTGCGCTGCTGCTCCTGGCCGAGGAGGCCCGGCCCGGGACCTTCTCGTCGCTCTACTGCTTCGAGCCCATCGTGGTCCCCCTGGACGACCCCCCTCCAGAGGGCATACACAACCCCATGCCGGGGCGGGCCCGCCGGCGCAAGGACGTCTTCTCCTCCCGGGACGACGCCTACCGCCACCTGGTCGACAAGCCCGCCTTCTCCTCCCTGGCACCCGAGGCGCTGCGGGCCTACGTGGACCACGGCTTCGAGGACCTCGTGGGCGGCGAGGTGCGCCTCAAATGCCGCCCCGAGGACGAGGCCCGGGTCTACGAGAAGGGCCTCAGCCACGGCGCCTTCCGCCACCTGGCCCGGGTGCGCTGCCCGGTGACCCTCGCCTGCGGCGAGCACACCGACACGGTGGGCCCCGGGATGCTCGACCTCTATGCCGAGCGGCTGGCGGACGCCCGCGTCGAGGTGCTGCCCGGGCTGGGCCACTTGGGCCCGCTGGAGGACCCTCGGGCGGTGGCCGCGTCCGTGCTGGCCGCCTTCGAGGCCCCCTAGGCGGGCCGCCGCCGGTCCGCGCCGCTGTCCCAGGCGGGCTCTAGCCTGGCCCCGTGAGCCTGCCCATCCCGAGGTCGCTGTCGCCGTCGAAGGTCGCCTCGTTCAAGGACTGTGCCCTCGCCTTCCGGTTCTCGGTGATCGACCACCTGCCCGAGCCGCCCTCGCCGTGGACCTCGAAGGGCACGCTCGTGCACCGAGCCCTGGAGCGGCTCTTCTCCGAGGTCGGCCCAGGAGGGCGGAGCGTGGGCGCCGCCCTCCACCACCTCGACGCGGCCTGGGCCGAGCTCCAGTCCGATCCCGATTTCGCCGACCTCAACCTGGCCGCCGAGGAAGAGGCGGAGCTCCGGGCCGATGCCGCCCGCCTGGTGCGCAACTACTTCGAGCTCGAGGACCCCGACCGGGTCCGCGCCATCGGCATCGAGCTCATGCTCGAGGCCGACCTGGGCTCCCTCCGCCTGCGCGGGGTGATCGACCGTCTCGACCTCGACCCCGACGGAGAGCTGGTGGTCACCGACTACAAGACCGGCAAGGCCCCGGGTCTCGCCCACGAGAACAGCCGGCTGGGCGGCGTGCAGTTCTACGCCTTCCTGTGCGAGCAGGTGCTTGGACGCCGCCCGGCCCGGGTGCAGCTGCTTCACCTGCACGAGCCGGTGGCCATCGTGAGCGTCCCCACCGCTCAGTCCATCCGCGGCCTGCGGTCCCGGGCCTCGGCCGTGTGGTCTGCGGTGGAGCGGGCCTGCGCCACCGAGGACTTCCGTCCCCGGCCGTCGCGGTTGTGCGACTGGTGCGCCTTCCAGGCCCACTGCCCGGCCTTCCCCGCCCAGCAAGCCGGCTGACCCCGCCATGCGGCGTGCCGTGGGCTCGGGCCGCCAGCTCGTGCGCCGCCTGGACGACGGCGTCGAGGAGGTCCTGGACCGGTTCCGGGGCCACCCGATGGCCGACCGGCTCTTCTACGGCGCCTCGGCCCTTGGCGACCACAGCCTCATCTGGCTGATCCTCGGGGCCCTCCGCGGCCTGCGCTCCGAGCACGACTGGAAGGCGGCCGTCCGGATCGGGGCCGGCATGGGCATCGAGTCGGCTCTGGTCAACCTGGGTATCAAGTCCCTGTTCCGCCGCAGCCGCCCCTCCTCGGAGCGCAGCCGGCCGCTGCCCCTCCGCCAGCCCAGGAGCAGTTCCTTCCCCAGCGGCCACGCCACCTCGGCCTTCGTGGGGGCGGCGCTGCTGTCCGAGGACGACCCGCTGTGGCCCGCCTACTACGCCACGGCCGTCGTGGTCGCCTTCAGCCGTGTCTACGTGGGCATCCACCACGCCTCCGACGTCCTGGGGGGGGTGGCCGTGGGCGTGGTGCTCGGGCGGTTCGGACGCCGCCTGGCCCCCCTCCCGCCCCGGCGCTGAGCGCGAGGCGGGCCTGAAACCCGATCGTGCCGGCCGAAGTCACATAGGTGCGGGGGAGGGACAGGGCGCCGCTAGGCTCCTGGCGTTCAGCGCAGCTTCGTGGGGAAGGGACGGTCGGACAGTGGCTCGGACAGTTAGCAGGTGGCCAACGTGGTCGGTGCTGGGGGCGGTGGGGGCGGTCCTGCTCACGGCGTGCGGGCCCACCCTGTTCGGCACCAAGTCACGCGCCGCCCCGCCGCCCACCACCATCACCGTCACCACGCTGCCGCCCCCTCCGCCACCGAAAGCGGCGCCAAGCCCCACACCGTCGCCCAGCGGGCCGGCCCTGGCAGCCGTGGCCCCCGCCTCTCTGGCCTCCCCCATCGCCCTCGAGCAGCGTCTCGCCACCCTGCGGTTCGACGTGGTCCCCGACGGCGCCCTCGACGACAACACCCGACACGCCATCATCGCCTTCCAGAAGCTGAGCGGTCTGCCCAGGACCGGCAAGCCCACCCCTGACGTATTGAACGCCCTGGCCTCGGCCGGCCTCCCCGCCCCCGTGGTTCCGGGCGGGCCGCCCAACAGGGTGGAGATCGACCTCAGCCGCCAGGTCATCTTCCTCTACCTGGGCGGCTCCCTGGAGAAGGTGCTCCCCACTTCCACCGGCTCGGGCAAGCGTTACTGCGAGGAGGGCAAGTGCGGCATCGCCGTCACGCCCAGAGGCTCGTTCCGGGTCGAGCGGCGCATCTCGGGCTGGCGCAAGAGCGAGCTCGGGCGCCTCTACAACCCCCTCTACTTCCACGGGGGCATCGCCATCCACGGCTTCCCCTCCGTCCCCACCACCCCTGCGTCTCACGGCTGCGTGCGCATCCCCATGGGCGCCGCCAACTGGTTCCCCCGGATGGTGCCCGACGGCACTCCTGTCTACGTGGTGTGATGGCGCCGTGCGGCGGTCGTGCCCTGCCCGGAGACGCCTCGGGGTGGCCGCGGCATGCCTGCTGCTTCTGGCCACAGCTTGTGGGGAAGAGGACCAACCCGGCGGCAGCCGGCTCACCGTGAGCTTCTCGGGCGCCGTCAACGGCTCCATGGACGCCGACGTGGACGTGGACTGCTTCCTGCCAGCCGAGGCGGGGGGCACCTTCTCGGTGTCGGTGGACAGCGAGGACGGCGAGCCCGTGGGGGACATGAGGTTGAGCGCCCTCGACTTCAGCACCAACGAGTACCAGGGCCCCCGCACTTACGACGTGGGCGCGGCCCTGAGCCAGGGGCAGTTCCAGGGCGAGGCCTTCTTCCTCCTGTTCAAGGAGCTCGAGCAGCAGCCCTTCCTGTGGGGAGCAGAGCAGGGCTCCACGGGCACGGTCACCATCGACTCCTCGGAGAGGTCGGGGCGGGTGTCCCTCCGGGGCTGGGAGAACGCGGACAAGCAGCGAGTAGACGTGGAGGGCACCTTCCGCTGCGGCGAGAAGGAGGCCAAGGGCGGCTGACCCGCCGTCCACTAGGGCACGTAGACGGCCAGGAACGTCAACGTGGCGTAGACGGTCATCACCACTCCACCCAGTACCAGCACGATCCGCTCCACCCTCTCGCTCTCCGTGAGGGAGGCGATGGCCAGAAGCACCGGGAAGCAGGCGAACACATAGCGCTCGAGCGAGCCCAGGCGCTCGGTGCTGAGGGCCACCAGCAGGGTGGCGGCGGCGAAGGCGCCGTAGGGCGCCGGCCACCTCCGGCACACCACCACCACCAGCACGATGAGCAGCACAGCCCAAGGGAGGTGGGGGACGTTCTTGGTGGCGAACCGGCCCGCGGCCAGGTCCACGGCCGTCTTGGCCAGCGTGACCAGGGGGTTGGCGAAGCCACCCCGGAAGTCGGAGGTCTGCTGGGAGCTGTAGGGCAGCAGGGGGTCGCCGAAGCGGATCCAGACCCAGGCCAGGTAGGTGGCGCAGCCGGCCAGCGGGGCACCGATGGCGGCCAACCGGGCCAGCCGCTGCCGGGGAGGGTCGCCCCGCAGGCCGGGGAGACCCTCCATGGCCGCCGGGAGCGAGAGCAGCACTCCCAGTGGACGGGCCAGGCCCGACAGGTACCCGGCCAGCGCAGCCCACCACCACCGGCGGCCCCGGAGGGCGAGGAAGGCGGCCACGGCGAGGAGGATGGCCAGCGACTCCGTGTAGGCCATCACCAGCACGAAGGAGGGAGGGGCCAGGGCCAGCACCCACGTGGCTCGGCGGGCCAGCCTCTCGTCGCCCGTCTCCCGGACGACCAGCCGGTACAGCAGGGCGCCGGCGAGGAGGGCGAAGGCGTTGGCCAGCACCACGAGGGCCAGGCCCACGTTGCCGGCCAGGAGCGTTCCCAGGCCCCGGCCGAGCGCGGGCAGGAGGGGGAAGTACCGCAGGCTGGGCGGGGGCAGGGCAGCGTAGCCCTCGGTGGCGATCCGGTGGAACCACTCGCCGTCCCACGCCAGGAGCCCCTGCCGCAGTCGAAGGCCGCCCGCGTAGCGGGCCGGCTTCAAGGCCGTGAAGAGCAGGTGGGCCAGACCGAACGAGATGAGCACCAGCACCCTGGTCACCACCCAGGCCGGAAGAGCGGCGACCACGTCCTGGCCCAGTTGCTGGCGCCAACCCGGGAGCCCCTCCCCCGTCGCCGCCGGTTCCGGCCTGCCGGCGCGCCGACGCCTCAGACCGCCGACCACCCGGGGGTGTCTACGCCGACGAGGAAGGCGGGCCCGTGGCGCCCTGGTCCGCCTGCTGCCGCTCCTCGTGGTAAGCGGCCTCCACGTTCACCGTCCAGATGTCATGGCTGGCGCCCAGGATGTTCTCCACCGACAGCATGGCCGTGTACATCGAGTGGTCCTGGTTGTTGTACTTGTGCATCCCGTTGCGACCCACCGGGTAGACGTTGGGCGCATTCGCCTCCAGCCACTCCCGCATGACCTGGACGTTGCGCTTGTAGGTCTCGTCGTACATGGGGTACGCCTTCGGCATCCGCACCACGTAGCCGGTCTCCACGCTCGAGGGGTCGTCGAGCAGCCCCAGCCGGCTCAGCTCCTGCTTGCCCAGCTCCACCAGGTCCTCGTCGGCCATGGACCACAGGTCGTCGCCCTCGAAGGCGAAGTACTCGAGGCCGAGGCACGTCCGCCCGTCCTTGACCAGGTAGGGGGACCAGGAGCCGAAGTTCTGGATGCGCCCGAGCCTCACCTCGGGCGAGTGGACGTAGATCCAGTTGTCGGGGAAGCCGGCCTCCTCGGGGACCACGAGGGCCACGGTGAGGAAGTCGCGGTAGGCGAGACCCTCGGCTGCGGCGCGGACCTCTTCCGGGGCGGGTGGGTCCATGGCCCGGATGAGGTCGCGGAACGGCATCGACGAGATCACGTGGGTGGCCTCGTAGCGGCTGGCCAGCCCGTCGGTGTGGGCCGTCACGGCCACCGCCCTGCCATCCTCACGGTGGACGGTGGTGACCTTGGCGTCGAAGATGAGCTTCACCCCACCCGCCGTGACCAGCTCGGCGGCCCGCTCCCACATCATCCCCGGGCCGTACTTGGGGTAGCGGAACTCCTCGATGAGGCTGGTGATCTCCTTCTGGTTCCGCTTGGGCATGATGGCGTTGAGGACCGCCTTGGACAGCGAGAGGTTCTTGATGCGCTGTGCGGCCCAGTCGGCCTTGATCGAGGTGGCCGGGACCCCCCACACCTTCTCGGTGTAGGTCTTGAAGAAGATGCGGTAGAGGCGGTAGCCGAACCGGGCCGACACCCATCCCTCGAAGTGGCTCTGGTCCTTGGGTGGGCGCACCCGGGCCCAGGCGTAGGACAGCATGCACAGGAGGGCCTCGAGAAGGCCCAGCCCCCGGAGGGCGTTCATGGCCTTGAGCGGATAGTCGAAGAACTTCCCGTTGTAGTAGATGCGGGAGAGCCGGGGCCGGAGGAGGAACTCCTCCTCCCCCAGGATCTCCATCCAGAGGTCCTCGACCGGCTTCACCTTGGTGAAGAAGCGATGACCCCCGATGTCAAAGCGCCACCCGTCCCTCTCGGCGGTGCGACTGATGCCTCCCACCACGTTGTCGGCCTCGAGCACGGTGGAGACGTGGCCGTGCTTGAGCAGCTGGTAGGCCGCGGTGAGCCCGGCCGGTCCCGCACCGATGATGACCACGTCGAGGTCCGTGTGCGCCGGGGGACTCGAGTCAGGAGCGGCTTCGCGGTCGGTGAGGGTCATGGGCAGGAGGGGCGCAGGCCCCGGCGATGCTAGCGAACCGCGGGCGCCCTGAAGCGAATGAGACCGGGGTGCTCGGCGAAGCGCAGCTTCACCCGCACCACCCTTTCGGGCTCGGGGCGGCGCTTCTCGAGGGTCTCGGTGATGGCTTCGCACTTGGGGCCGAAGGTGCGGTAGCCGGGCGACCACACCATCCAGATGTCACGGGGCCCCGCCCGGCGCAGGAGCATCTCCGCGAAGGGCGCGGGGTCGGCCGCCTGGTTGACGTCGGCGTAGTCCACCCAGTCGACGCGCTCGGGGCCGGTGCCGCGAGGAAAGGCCACCTGGTGGAAGCGGTCGGGGAGCAACCGGCTCACGCCCGGGCCCAGCTGGTCGGGGCAATAGGCCACAACGTCGCCGGGAGCGGCGTTGGCCTTGATCGCGGCGGCCACTTCTCCGGCCGTCGTGCGTTCGTTCGCGGACGTGACGGCGCCGGTCCACAGGCCGAGCACCGACACCACGGCCAGGGTCCAGCGGCGGACCCTCGGGTCGCCCAGGGTGTCGGTCCCCAGAGCGGCGAGAAGCACGAAGGGGGGCAGGGCCAGGGCCGCGTAGCGGGTGACGAAGGTCGCCCCCGAGATGATCCCCACCGCCACCCCGATGGCGACCGTGCCGAAGGCCACCACGCCCAGGGCCCTGCCCTGCGGGCGGGTGCGCAGGTCCAGCTCCAGGCGGTGGCGGTCCACCGACCGGCCGAACAGCCCGAGGAGGGCCAGAGCCAGGAAGAGCAGGGAGGAGATGGGCGCCACCGGCCCTCGCCCGCCGCCGAACTCGTCGATGGCCCTCACGATGTGGCCGGCGGTGGGCCTGTTGCCCCAGGGCGTACCGGTGTGGGCGAGCTGGAACAAGAAGGTGGGCAGCCACGGTAGGAAGAGCAAGGTGCCGGCCAGGACGGCCATCAGAGCCCGGCGGGCCTCGACAGCCCCCGGGCCCCGCCGCACCCGATGCACGAGGAGGACCAGGACCAGCACTAGGAGGTAGATCGCCCAGTAGTGGCTGAGCAGCAGGGCGCCGGTGACCAGCGTCACCGCTGCCAGGCGGGGCAGGCTGGGGCGCTCGAGGGCCCGTACCAGGGCCAGGTACCCGAGGAGGAACAGGAGCATCACCAGCGAGTACATGCGGGCCTCGGTGGCGTAGCGCACGGCGAAGGGGGAGGAGGCGAGGAGTACCAGCGCGGACCACCCCGTGGCCCGGGTGCCTGCCCTGCGCCCCGCGAACCACATCACCGGCAGGGCGGCGACGGCGAGGGCACCCGACAGCAGCCGGGCGGCTACGTCGCCGCTGCCGAACAGCCGCATCCATCCGTGCTGGAGCACGTAGTAGAGCGGCGGGGCGCCGTCGTGTCGCAATGCGTCGGGGATGTCCGCCAACGGCAGCCTCGAGATGTTGACGGACAGCGCCTCGTCCAGCCACAGGTGCGAGGGGCTCCAGCAGCGAAGGGCGGCCCCCACCGCCACGATCAAGGCGCCGCCGAACAACACGGCCCTGGGCGTCCTCGTGGTCTCCCCGGCCTCGGCGCGGCCCCGCTCGACGTCCAGGGTGGCGACCGCTGTCTCGGGCGCGGCCGCCGTGCCCGTCGCCGCTACGGACAGGTGAGCGACGGGCGTTTCGAGCGGGCTGGCGGCGCTGGCCCGGCGACGGGCCCGGGAGAAGAACGACACCCGGTGCAGAGGCTACTTGTCGCCGCGCCGCTGCCTCGTCCTGCCCTGGCCGTCGCTGTCGCACCCCCTCGTCATACTCGTGGGGCATGGGACGACAGCTCGTACTTCTGGACGTGAGATCGCACTGGCGCCTCGACGAAGCCAGCAAGGAACGCGGCCGGCGGGGCCTCGCCACGGCCCGGGCCGCCCTCGCCCAGGC
>JALYHE010000059.1 GCA_030776705.1 Actinomycetota bacterium
TCCTGGCCCATCCTGTGCTCGACGTGATCGCCGTCTACCTGGCCGCTGCCGCCCTGGCCGGGCTCGTCATGGCCGTCGTCTTCCAGACCGGCCACTGCCTGGACACCACGACGTTCCTCAAGCCCGAGGCCGGCACCGGCGACCTGCCCGGTGGATGGGCGGCGTCCCAACTCGCCGGGACCGCAGACGTCGCCCCCTCGAACCGTCTCTACACAGCGTTCACCGGGGGCCTGAACCACCACATCGAGCACCACCTGTTCCCCCAGGCCAACCAGCTGCTGCTGCCGGACATCGCGCCCATCGTGCACCGACACTGCGCCACCAGCGGGGTGGATCTCGTGGTCCTGCCCACCCTCAGCGCAGCGGTGAGGTCCCACCAGCGACTCCTCCGGCGCCTGGGCCGCCGGGCCTGAAGCACGCAGGCCTGAGTCAGCCCTTCGAGGAGCTCGGGCAGCGGGCTCTCGTCGAAGCACTCGAGCAGCTCGGCCACGTAGTCGTAGACGGCGATGGCTCCAGCCTCCTCGGGCCGCTTACGCCGCCCGTGCGCGTTACCTCGTGGGCACCCGGGTTGTGCCGAACTCGGGTGGCTCCCCACACGAAGGCGGCGGTGGTCTTGTCTTATGCGTTGGAGGGCGACATCCCGAGCTGTCCACCGGCCCCTTCGGCGGGAGGGAAGGGTCTTTGGGGAGGCTGTGGCAGCACACCTGGAGGCGTCCGCTGCTGGGGTATGCCCCGCCGGGCGGCAGCGCTATTGGGGCCGGCACGGACGAGCTCGTCGCAGTCCTCCAGGAGCAGGCCGCGCCACCGGCCGGCCCGCTCCTCGTCTTGACCGAGGGCGAGCGCCATGAGGTAGCTGGGGCTGGCGAAGAGCTTCTCTGGGTTCAGCACGACGTGCAGCTCGCACCAGGGGCCCAGGCCCGGGACAGCGCCCGTACGGGCTCGTCTTGCCCGTGCCGGGCGGGCCGTGTCAGTCGGGGCGGGGTGTCGCTGCAGGTACCAGTCGAACCACCCGCATCGTCATCTGGACTCGCGCTCGATCCGTCAGGATGCCACCCCACCAGCCTGCCCGACCACGTCCCCAATGCAGGTCGACCTCCGGATGGGATGAGCAACCTCACCCCGCGTGTGGCCCGCGCCAGTGCCACGACGGTGGGGCGGCGCAGGATCGCTCATCCGCCCCACCTTGCCTCAACGTGTCTAAGCGACGGCCTCGCCCGTGCTGGGGTCGATGACGGTCGAAACCCGGCTGATGACGTTGACCGGGAACCCCCCGCCGGCGGCGTGCTCACGGACGGCGGCCTCGTCGTCGGCGACGTAGACGCAGTAGATCTTGTCCGTGGTGACGAAGCTCTCGAGCCACTTGGCCCGGGGGCCCATGTCACACAGGACCTGGTTGGACTTGGCAGAGATGGAGTGCAGCTCGTCGGTGGTGAGGGATCCGGCCCCGGGCAGTTCCCGCTCGATCACGTACTTGGGCATTGTCTTGTTCCTTTCGGTCAGGAGGTGAGATGACCGTAAGGGGAACGGCCCCTGCCGCACATCGACCGGGTTATGCATTCTCCCCGGCCGGGGTCTGCACACCTCCATGCAGGAGGCCCCGCTCGTAGGCCCACGCGGTGGCCGCCGAACGACTGGACACGTCCAGCTTCAGGAAGATGTTGGCCACGTGACGGGCCACTGTCTTCTCGGAGATGAAGAGGTCGCCGGCGATCTCCCGGTTGCCGCGTCCGGTCGCCACCAGGTGCAGGACCTCCACCTCCCGGGCGGTGAGCCCGCAGGGCGGCGGTTCCCCGGCGGCCACCCCCGGGAGGGCCTGGACGTCGGCGGCCGCGCCGAGCTTTTCGAAGCAGGCACGGGCGGCGGCGCACTCCCTGATGGCGGCGTCTTCGTCGCCGAGGGCCCGGTACGCCTCGGCCAGCATCACGCGGACGCGGCCTGCCTCGTAGGGCGCGTCGAGCTCCTGCCACAGGTTGAAGGCGGTGCGCAGGGCGGCCAGGGCGGCCACCGACCGACCCTGGACCAGCGCCACCGCGCCCCGGCACCGGTAGCCGGCCGCTCGCAAGCCGGCGCTGTCGAACCGGTCCGCCGTCTCCACGACGGTGGCGGCCGCCTGTTCGGCGAGGTCGAGTTCGCCGGCCGCCAGGGCGATCTCCACCTGGGCGGCCAGGAGCGGGGCGCGCTCGAGGGCGCTGCCGCCGAAGCCGGCCAGGGCGGCAGCGATCGACGAGGCGACCGCACCGATCCTCCCCTGGGCCAGCCGGAGAAGGGCCAGGCCGGGCTGGGGGTCACGGCCCATCTCGTGGGCGCGCGTGTAGGCCTCTTCGGCGCCGGCCAAGTCACCCCGGCGGCGCCGGATCTCGCCCACCTCGTAGTAGCCATCGGCGCCTCGTCGACGTTGGCGACGACGTGGTCATCCTCACCCGTAGCCCAGGCCGGAGCTCCGGCGGCTGGCGGACCGTGACATGGGACGCCAGCACCGTCGGCGTCTGGGTCACCGAACTTGAGGGCGCTGACGCCATCGTGCACCTCAACGGCCGACGAGTCGACACCCGGGCCACCAGGGTAGGGGGG
>JALYHE010000060.1 GCA_030776705.1 Actinomycetota bacterium
GGCGCCAGAGCGGGCCCCGCCAGGACGCCGCCCGGCCCCTCGCTGGACGGAGGACGCCGGTCGCCGAGGAACGAGGCGCCGGCCCGGGGAGGAAGCGAGGGGTTCAACGGCGGCGGCATGGTGGGGATGTCACAGCGGGCCCCGCCAGGACGGCGCCCGGCCCCTTCGCTGGACGGAGGAGGCCGGTCGCCGAGGAACGAGGCGCCGGCCGGGGGGAGGAAGCGAGGGGTTCAAGGGCGGCGGCATGGTGGGGATGTCACAGCGGGCGATGTCACGGCGTGCGCCACTTGCGGCCGTCGCGTTGGAGGAGGAGGTCGGCCTCCTTCGGGCCCCAGCTCCCGGCTTCGTAGGTGGCCACCGGGTAAGAGGGGTCCTGCCACGCCTCAAGGATGGGATCGCAGATCTTCCAGGCCTGCTCCACCTCGTCGGCGCGGATGAACAGGGTGGGGTCGCCGACCATGGCGTCGAGCAGGAGGCGCTCGTAGGCGTCGGGCGTGTCCTCGAGGAAGGAGGCGCCGTAGGAGAAGTCCATGAGCACGTCGCGCACCTCGAACGAGCCGCCGGGCACCTTGGCCCCGAAGCGGAGGGTGATGCCCTCGTCGGGCTGGATGCGCAGGACGAGCGCGTTGGGGGAGAGGCCGCGGCTGTCGCGGGTGGGGAACGGGAGATGGGGGACGGGCTTGAAGGTGAACGCCACCTCGGTGACCCGCTTCGGCAGGCGCTTGCCGGTGCGCACGTAGAAGGGGACGCCGGCCCACCGCCAGTTGTCGATCTCGAGCCTGAGGGCGACGAAGGTCTCGGTGGTCGAGTCGGAGGCGACGCCCTGTTCGTCGCGGTAGCCCTTGACCTGCTCGCCCTCGGCCCACCCGGGCGCGTACTGGGCGCGCACGACGTGGTGGACCACGTCGTCGGGGTCCCAGGGGCGGATGGCCCGGAGGGCTTTCACCTTCTCGTCGCGCACGCCGGTGGGGTCGAGGGTGGCGGGCGGCTCCATCGAGCAGACGGCCAGCACCTGCAGGACGTGGTTCTGGACGATGTCGCGCAGGGCGCCCGCCGTCTCGTAGAACCCGGCGCGGCTGCCGACGCCGACCGATTCGGCCACCGTGACCTGGACGTGGTCGATGTGCTGGCGGCTCCACAGGGGCTCGAAGAAGGTGTTGGCGAAGCGCAGGGCGAGGGTGTTCTGGACCGTCTCCTTCCCGAGGTAGTGGTCGATCCGGTAGATCTGGTCCTCGCTGAAGGCCGAGTGCATGGCGTCGTCCAGCTCTCGGGCCGATGCCAGGTCGCGGCCGTAGGGCTTCTCGCACACCACGCGGACGAACGAGCCCTCGAACTTGGGCGTGTTCATGTCCTCACGCCCGAGCGCCCGCGCGATGTCGTCGAAGAGCGCTGGGATGGTGGCCAGGTAGTGGACGCGGTTCCCCGAGGTGCCGCGTTGGTCGTCGACCTCGGTGAGCACCTCCTTCAGCCGGTCGAAGGTGTCGGTGGCGGTGTAGTCGCCGGCGACGTACCGGAAACCCCTCACCAGCTCCTCCCAGCCGGGGGCGGCGTCGGGGACGCTCTTGAGGCACATGGCGCGGAAGTCGTCGTCGTCCATCTCGGTGCGGGCGGTGCCGACCACGGCGAAGCCACCGGGGAGCTGGCGACGCTTGTGGAGCTGCTCGATGGCGGGCAGGATCTTTCGTGAGGTGAGGTCACCGGAGGCGCCGTAGACGACGAGCACGCACGGGGGTGCCCGGCGGTCGGTCTCCAGGCCCTCGAGGAGCGGGTTGTCACTCACGCGGGATCTCGACGTCCTCGACGAGGTGGACCTTCAGGGCGTGGCCGCCGAACTGCCCGCGCAGCACGGCCAGGAGCCGGTTGGAGAACAGGTTCGGGTCGCGGGACGAGAACCGCTCGTACACCGCGGCCGTGATGACCGGCGCCGGCACGCCCCGGCGCACCGCCTCCTCCACCGTCCAGCGGCCCTCGCCTGAGTCCTCGACGTAGCCCTGGACGTGCTCGAAGGACTCCTCGGCCAGGGCTCGGGCGGCCAGGTCGAGCAGCCACGAGCGGATGACGGTGCCGTGGCGCCATGCCTCGGCCACCTCGGCCAGCTTGGCCTGGTCGATGCCGAAGTCGTCGGCGGCGGCCAGCACGGCGAACCCCTCGCCGTAGGCCTGCATCAGCCCGTACTCGATGCCGTTGTGCACCATCTTGGTGAAGTGTCCGGCGCCGACCGGGCCCACGTGGGCGAATCCACCCGGAGGCGCGAGCGCGTCGAATGCCGGCTGCAGGACGGCGATGTG
>JALYHE010000061.1 GCA_030776705.1 Actinomycetota bacterium
GGCGCCGGCCGCTCCCGGCCCCGGGGCCGGTCACGCTGCTCCCGGGGGCATCTGGGCCTGCATCCGCCAACTCGAGTCCAGCAACAACTACCGGGCGCCTCGTGGGGGCGCCTACCAGATCAGGGAGCCCACCTGGCGGTCCCTCGGCCAGCCCGGCCGGGCCGAGGATGCCGACCCGGCCACCCAGGACGCCATGGCCATCAAGCTGCAGCAGCGCAGCGGCTGGGGCCAGTGGCCGGTGACGGCCCGCCGCTGCGGCGCCTACTGACGCCTACGCCGTCCGGCCCGTCGATCCACCGTTTGATCACTCGACCCACCTATTCCGCGTAGCAGTGATCAAACCGGGCGGATGGCCCGGGTACCGGCCTCAGATGTCGTAGTAGAGCATGAACTCCCAGGGGTGGGGCCGCAGGCGCACCTCGTCGATCTCGGTGATGCGCTTGTAGGACAGCCAGGTGTCGATGAGGTCGTCGGTGAAGACCCCGCCCGCCTTCAGGAAGTCCTGGTCGGCCTCGAGGGCGGCCAGGGCCTCGTCCAGCGAGCCGGGCACCTGGGGCACCTGGGCCAGCTCCTCGGGGGGTAGGTCGTAAAGGTCCTTGTCCATCGGGTCGGGCGGCTCGATGCGGTTCTGGACCCCGTCCAAGCCGGCCATGAGCATGGCGGAGAAGGCGAGGTAGGGGTTGCAGCTCGGGTCCGGGCAGCGGAACTCGAGCCGCTTGGCCTTGGGGCTCTTGGAGTACAGCGGGATGCGCACGCAGGCCGAGCGGTTCCGCTGCGAGTACACCAGGTTCACGGGAGCCTCGTAGCCGGGCACCAGGCGCTTGTAGGAGTTGGTGGTGGGTGCGGCGAAGGCCAGGATGGCAGGGGCGTGGGCGAGGAGACCGCCGATGTACCAGCGGCCCACGTCGGACAGCCCGGCGTAACCGGTCTCGCTGTAGAAGAGGGGCTCGCCGCCCTTCCAGAGCGACTGGTGGGTGTGCATGCCCGACCCGTTGTCCTGGAAGATCGGCTTGGGCATGAAGGTGGCCGAGTACCCGCTGGACCGGGCCACGTTCTTGACCACGTACTTGTAGATCATGAGCTTGTCGGCCATGGCCAGGAGGGTGTCGAAGCGGATGTCGATCTCGGCCTGGCCGGCGGTGCCCACCTCGTGGTGCTGCACCTCGATCTGGAGCCCCATGGCCTCCATGGTCAGGACCATCTGGGTGCGCAGGTCCTGGAAGTGGTCCATGGGCGGAACGGGGAAGTAGCCCTCCTTGTAGCGGGGCTTGAACCCGAGGTTGGGGTTCTCGTCCCGGCCCGAGTTCCAGATGCCCTCGATGGAGTCGACCGAGTAGGAGGCCGAGTGCTGGTCCTGCATGAAGCGCACGTCGTTGAAGATGTAGAACTCGGCCTCGGGACCGAAGTAGGCGCTGTCGGCGATCCCGGTCGAGGCCAGGTAGTCCTCGGCCTTCTTGGCGACGTAGCGCGGGTCGCGGGTGTAGCTCTCGCCCGTGACCGGGTCCTGCACGTAGCAGTTGATGTTGAGGGTGGGGTGCTGGCGGAAGGGGTCCACCACGGCTGTGTTGGGATCGGGCATGAGGATCATGTCCGACTCCTGGATCTCCTGGAAGCCCCGGATCGAGGACCCGTCGAAGCCGTAGCCCTCCTCGAAGCCCTCCTCCGTGAGCTCGGCCACGGGCACCGAGAAGTGCTGCATCAGACCGGGCAGGTCGCAGAAGCGGAAGTCGACGACTTGGATGCCCTCGTCACTGGCGAGGCTCAGCACCTCGCCCGGCGTGCGTTCCTGCACGTTCCCTCCTCGTTGTCTGGCACGATGACCGCCCGTCGCCCGAGGCTTCTGGAGCCGGTCGTCGGCCGGCGCCGAGCCCGATGTCGGGAACGACGGCGTGGTCGCACGACAGCCTGCCATTCCCGAGGCGATCCTGTCGCCGTAGGAGTGTGAACAGATTGTGAACGTCGCCGCGAGGGGCTGAGCAGCGGCCCCGGGCCTGCGAGACTGGACCGCGTGGAACGCCAACAGGACTACGTGCTGCGCACCGTCGAGGAGCGCGGCGTGCGCTTCATCCAGATCTGGTTCACCGACGTGCTGGGCATACCCAAGGCCTTCAACATCACGCCGGCCGAGCTGGAGAACGCCCTCGAGGAGGGGATGACCTTCGACGGGTCCTCGATCGACGGCTTCAGCCGGGTCCAGGAGAGCGACGTGCTGGCCCGGCCCGACGCCAAGACCTTCCAGATCCTGCCGTCCAGGGACGACCGCCCGCCGGTCGCCCGGGTGTTCTGCGACGTCACCAACCTCGGGGGGGAGCCGTTCGAGGGCTGTCCCCGGCAGGTGCTGCGCCGACAGCTCGAGCGGACCCGGGAGAAGGGGTTCTCCTTCTATGCCGCCCCAGAGGTCGAGTACTTCTACTTCTCGGGAGACGCCCGGCGGTTCCAGCCGCTCGACCACGGCTCGTACTTCGAGCTCACCGTGGCCGACACGGGCGCCGAGCTCCGGCGCCAGACCGTGCTGACCCTGGAGGAGATGGGCATACCGGTGGAGTACAGCCAGCACGAGGATGCCCCCAGCCAGCACGAGATCGACCTTCGCTACACCGACGCCCTCACCATGGCCGACACCGTGATGACGGCGCGGCTGATGGTCAAGGAGGTGGCTCAGGAGGCCGGCGTGTTGGCCACCTTCATGCCCAAGCCGCTCTCGGGCGTCCAGGGGTCGGGGATGCACACCCACTTCTCGCTGTTCGAGGGCGACGTCAACGCCTTCCACGACCCGGGCGACGAGGACGGCCTGTCCAAGGTCGCCAAGGGATTCATCGCCGGGATCCTCACCCATGCCCGTGAGATCACGGCCGTCACCAACCAGTGGGTCAACTCCTACAAGCGCCTGGTCCCCGGCTACGAGGCGCCGGTGTACGTGTCGTGGGCCCACAACAACCGCTCGGCCCTGGTACGAGTGCCCCTGCCGAAGCGGGGAAGGGCCGACTCCGCCCGTGTGGAGTACCGGTCCCCCGACCCAGCCTGCAACCCGTACCTGGCCTTCGCGGTGGTGCTGGCGGCCGGGTTGAAGGGCATCGAGGAGGGCTACGACCTGCCGCCCGAGGCGGCGGCCAACCTGTACGACATGACCCCCGAGGAGCGGCTGGCCGAGGACATCGCGTCGCTGCCGGGGTCGCTCTCCGAGGCTCTGGTGGAGATGGAGCGCTCAGAGCTGGTGGCGGAAACGCTCGGTGAGCACGTGTTCGAGTGGTTCCTGCGCAACAAGCGGGCGGAGTGGGCGGACTACACGACTCAGGTCACCCAGTTCGAGCTGGATCGCTATCTCGCCACCCTCTGAGCCGATGGAAGCCCTCCTCGTCTACCCCGACCCGGCGCCACCTGCGCTGGCGCAGGGCCTGGAGCTGGCCGGTTACCCGTGGAAGGCGGTACCGGGCGCTCAGGTTGCGGCTGACGTCGAGCCCGAGGACGGCTGGTCCGGCGCCGTGGTCTGCGCCGACGCCGACCCGGAAGGGGCCTTCGCCCTCTGCCGGGCCGTGCGCAAGCGGGACCTGCCGCTCACCCCGCTGCTCCTGGTCGTCAGCGGGTCCCAGCTCGGGGACCTCGAGCTGCGAGAGGACCTCTTCGACGACTTCTGCGTCTCGTCATCGCCCTCCGCCGAGCTCGAGGCCCGCCTCAAGCACCTGTTCTGGCGCACCGGCAGGGGCACCCGTCCAGAGCTGGTCGAGTACGGGCCGCTGGTGCTCAACCTGGAGACCTACCAGGCCGCCGTATCCGGGCACCCCCTGGACCTCACCTACATGGAGTACGAGCTGCTCAAGTTCCTCGCCACCCACCCGGGCAAGGTCTTCACCCGCGAGACGCTGCTGTCGCGGGTGTGGGGATACGAGTACTACGGCGGCGCCCGCACCGTCGACGTGCACATCCGGCGGCTGCGGGCCAAGCTCGGCACCGAGCAGGAGCACCTGATCCAGACCGTGCGCTCGGTGGGGTACCGCTTCGGCCAGTCGAGGTGGGCCATCTAGCCGGGAGCGGTCGGGCCCGACGCTCTGGCCCCCGGATGGCGTCGATGTCAGGCGCCCTGTTGATGCCGGAACCCCGTGTAGGCCCAGGCCTCGACCTCCACCAGCGCTCCCATGGGCAGGGCCGACACCGCAACTGCCGAGCGGGCCGGGCGGCGCTCACCCAAGGCGTCGGCGTACACCTCGTTGAGGGCGACGAAGTCGCCCATGTCTACGAGGAACACGGTGGTCTTGACCACGTCGTCCAAGGACGCTCCCTCCGCCTCCAGCAGGGCCCGGACGTTGGCGAGGGCCTGGCGGGCCTGCTCGCGGACCCCTCCTTCCACGAGGGCTCCATGGCGCAGGCCGACCTGGCCGGAGAGCACGAGCCACTCGCCGGCCCGCACCAGAGGCGAGTAGGGACCGGCGGGTGTGGTCATGGACCGACGATAGGTTGAGGTTCGTGGCCGTGGACCGACGTCGCTTCCTGTTGGGCGGTGCCGGCCTGGCCGTGCTGGCGGCCTGTGGGCGCACGGAACGAGCGGACGTCACCGTCGACGAGTCGTCGGACCCGGTCGAGAACCAGCTGAACCTGGTGGTGGCCTCCTACGTCCACGTGGCGGCGGTGGACGGGCAGCGGGTGACCGTAGCCTTCCTCAAGGGCGACACCAGCCCCCTGAAGCCCGAGGACCCCGTGCAGCTGAGCGTGAACGGCCAGGTGGTACCGGCCCAGCTGCACCACGAGGGCAT
>JALYHE010000062.1 GCA_030776705.1 Actinomycetota bacterium
GGCCCGGCCTCACCACCGTCCGGGGGATCACCGTCGCCTCGTCGATCGCCGGCCAGCTGGCCAGCCTCCTGTCGGCGGCCGACGGCGCGGGGCTGTCCCTCAGCGGCGGGGGCTACCGGTCGTCCCAGCAGCAGATCCAGACGCGCATGAACAACTGCGGCACGAGCAACTACGCCATCTACGAGATGCCGTCGTCGCAGTGCTCACCGCCGACGGCCAAGCCCGGGGCGTCCATGCACGAGCGGGGCCTCGCCATCGACTTCACCAACCGCGGCTCGCTCATCACCTCACGCTCCAACCCGGCCTTCCGGTGGCTGGCCGGCAACGCCGGCCGCTTCGGCTTCCGCAACCTCCCCGCGGAGCCGTGGCACTGGAGCACGAACGGCAGCTAGCACGGGCTCGTCGGCAGCTGCTGAAGCCGCCCGATCAGGGGCAGGTACGGAGGCCGATGACCACGAACCTCAAGGCGCCGGGTGGGTCCTTCGGCATGATCTCCTCGACGTCACGCCATCCCTTCTCGTCTGCGACGCGATACGCAGGGCCATTGAGGGCGTAGGTGTTCCCGTTCGCCTCCAGCACGAGCGCCTTCCCATCCGTCGGTGCAACGATCTCGCATCTGACGACGCCCCGGTCAACCGTGAACGGCCACTGCTCGCCGAACTGGCCCCGGCTCACGCTGCACGGCCGACGGACGCCGGAGACGACGAGGTGTCGCTGCCGTCGTCGCCCCCGCAGGACCCGAGCAGCGCCAACCCCGACACGATCAGGGCGACGAGTCGGAGCCTCACGCCCGCGACGCTAGGCGACCTCCTCGGCGCCGGGCCCGGTGGGGGACGTCGTGTGGAGGCCGCCGGGCCCGACGTGGTCAGTGCGTCGGCTGCGGCGGGACCTAGCCTTCGGCACTTGCGTGAAGCACACGTCGCCGAAGCGCCGGCCTGTGAGCTCGGCTGACCTGAGCCCGGTCGAGCTGCGGATCGAGGGCGAGGCCGATCGCCCGGCTGTTCGGGACGTCATCGTCCAGGCCTTCGGTGACCACGGGCCCGTCGTCGCCGAGCTGGTGGACTCGCTCCGCCGGTCGACGGCCTGGGAGGGATTCGCGTTCGTGGCCGAGGACGGCGACGGGCTCATCGGTCACGTCATGTTCACCCGGAGCCTGCTGGATGCTCCACGCCGCCTCGTCGGCGTGCAGGTGCTGAGCCCGCTGGCCGTCCAGCCCGCCCGGCAACGGCAGGGCATCGGCTCCCATCTGGTCAGGCACGGCCTTGCCGCACTGGCCGCCCGAGGTGATCCCCTTGTCTTCCTCGAGGGCTCTCTTGGCTACTACGCCCGGTTCGGGTTCGAGCGGGCCAGCCACCACGGGTTCAGGTCTCCGTCCCTCCGCATCCCGGAGCCGGCGTTCCAGGTCCTCAGGCTCCCGGCCTGCCGGTCCTGGATGACGGGGACCCTGGTCTACCCGGAGCCGTTCTGGCAGCACGACTGCGTCGGACTCCGGAAGCCTCCGGTGGCTGACCGGGCAGACGAAGCCGGGAGAGAGGAGCCGGCGTGAGCCCACCCGGCTCGGCCGGGGACTAGGGAGGGTGAGCCGCATGGCGCCGGCCCTGTTCCACTCGACCTGGGGCGACGGCCCGCTCACCGTGGCGATCCACGGGCTCGGGGCCTCGTCGGCGTACTGGGACCCGGTGGCCCAGCACCTCCCGGGGCGGCGGCTGGTGGCCCCCGACCTGCTCGGCTTCGGCCGCTCACCCGCTCCCGACACCAGCGCCTACGACCTCGACGCCCACCTCGAAGGACTGGAGCGGCTCCTCGTCGAGCCGGCCACCCTCGTCGCCCACTCCACCGGCTGCCTCATCGCCCTCGGCGCGGCCGGCCGGTGGCCCCACCTCGTGCTGCGGCTGGTGCTCACCAGCCTCCCGGCCTGGCCCGACCGGGCCACCGCGGTCACCGAGGTGGGCCGGCTGGGGGCCATGGCCCGCTGGACCGCCACCGGTGATCCCCGTGGCCGCTTCATCTGCGAGCTCATGTGCCGGCATGCGGCCTTCGCCGCTGCGTTGGCCCCCCTGGCCGTGCGCTCGGTGCCAGCGG
>JALYHE010000063.1 GCA_030776705.1 Actinomycetota bacterium
CCCACGTGGTGGGCTCGGCCCTCGACCGCTCCGGGCTGGACGGGGTCATCGGCACGGTGGCGGGCGACGACACGGTGCTGGTGGTGGCGTCGGAGCGCAGCGGCGGGGCGCAGGTGGCGAGGCGGCTGTCGTCGCTCGCAGGACTCTGAGGAGGCGGAGACAGTGGCGAGACGGGTGGTGCTGGCCTACAGCGGTGGACTGGACACCTCGGTGGCGGTGCGGTGGCTGGGCGACGAGATGGGCCTGGACGTCATCGCCCTGGCCGCCGACGTGGGCCAGGGAGGTGACTTCGAGCAGGTTCGCCAGCGGGCCATGGCGGCCGGCGCCGTGGAGGCGCTGGTGGTGGACTGCAAGGAGGAGTTCGCGCGCGACTTCGTGGGTCCGGCCCTGAAGGCCAACGCCAAGTACGAGGGGAAGTACCCGCTGGTGTCGTCGCTCTCCCGCCCCGTCATCGTCAAGCACCTGGTGGCCGCGGCCCGCCAGTACGGCGCTGACGCCGTGGCCCACGGCTGCACCGGCAAGGGCAACGACCAGGTCCGCTTCGAGGTGTCCACCCGGGCCCTGGCCCCCGACCTCGAGACCCTGGCCCCCGTACGGGTGTGGGGGCTGACCCGGGAGCAGTCGATCGAGTACGCCGAGCGGGCCGGCATCCCCCTCACCGTCACCAGGGACAGCCCCTACTCCGTCGACCAGAACCTCTGGGGCCGCACGGTGGAGTGTGGGGTGCTCGAGGACCCGTGGCAGCAGCCCCCTGAGGAGGTCTACGAGCTCACCACCCCCACGGCCAGCGAGCCGGTGGAGATGACCATCCGCTTCGAGCAGGGCCTACCCGTGGCCCTCGACGGCCGGGAGCTGGCCCTCCACGAGCTGATCGGCGAGGTGACGAGGGTGGTGGGGGCGTACGGCTGGGGCCGCATCGACATGGTGGAGAACCGGCGGGTGGGCATCAAGAGCCGGGAGATCTACGAGTGCCCGGGCTCCCTGGCTCTGCTGATGGCCCACGCCGACCTGGAGGACCTCACCCTCGAGCGGGAGCTGGCCCACGAGAAGGCCCGACTCGAGCCCCGCTACGCCGACCTGGTCTACGACGGCCTGTGGTTCTCGCCGCTGAAGCAGGCCCTCGACGCCTTCGTGGACGAGAGCCAGCGCTTCGTCACAGGCGAGGTGCGCCTCCGCTGCGAGCCGCCCGGGCGTTGCATCGTGTCCGGGCGCCGCAGCGAGGTGGGCCTTTACGACCACGGGCTCGCCACCTACGAGGCCGCCGACCGCTTCCGCCACCAGGACGCCGAGGGCTTCGTGCGGCTGTGGGGGCTGGGCGTGGAGACGTGGGCTGCCCGGCAGGCCCGCCGCCGCCCGTGACGGCGGAGCCGCGGGACCGGGGGCGGTGAGCGCGCCCTCATGACCCTCTGGGAGGCGCGGTTCGGGTCGTCGCCGGCCGGCGAGCTCATGGCGTTCACGGCCAGCCTGCCCTTCGACCGGCGCCTGGCCGCCGACGACGTGACGGCGTCGAAGGCCCACGTGCGGGGTCTGGGCCGCGCCGGCGTCCTCTCCGGCGACGAGGTGGGCATCCTGGTGGCCGCCCTGGACCGGGTGGCCGAGGAGCTGGAGGAGGGCACCTTCCGCTTCCAGGAGGGCGACGAGGATGTGCACACCGCCATCGAGCGCCGGGTCACCGAGCTGGCCGCCGACCTCGGGGCCAAGCTGCACACCGGCCGGAGCCGCAACGACCAGGTCGCGGTGGCGCTCAGGCTCTTCGTCAGGCGGGAGCTCACCGAGGTGGCCGGCGCCGTCCTCGGCCTCCAGGCCGTGCTGCTCGAGCGGGCGGAGTCCGCCGGCGACGCCTACCTACCCGGCTACACCCACCTGCAGCGGGCCCAGCCCGTGCTCCTGGCCCACCACCTGCTGGCCCACGGGTGGTCGCTGGCCCGGGACTTCGACCGGCTCCTGGCCACGGTGGCCCGCGGTGACGTCTCGCCGCTGGGCGCCGGCGCCCTGGCCGGCTCCTCCCTGCCGCTGGACCCGGACTGGGTGGCCCAGGAGCTCGGCTTCACCGCCGCCTTCGACAACTCCATGGACGCCGTGAGCGACCGCGACTTCGTGGCCGAGGCCCTTTTCGACCTGGCCCTGGTGGGCGTGCACCTGTCCCGGCTGGGGGAGGAGGTGGTGCTGTGGTCCACCCAGGAGTTCGGCTTCCTCCACCTCGACGACGCCTGGGCCACCGGCAGCTCGATGCTGCCCCAGAAGAAGAACCCCGACGTGGCCGAGCTGGCCCGGGGGAAGGCGGGGCGCCTGGTGGGCAACCTCACTTCGGTGCTGGCCATGCT
>JALYHE010000064.1 GCA_030776705.1 Actinomycetota bacterium
GCCAGGCGGAGGGTGGCGGTGACCATGACAACCCTGCTCCTCGGGTTCGTGGTCCTGGCCGGCCGGCTCGTGGTGGTCCAGGGACTCTCGGCGGGCCGCTACGCAGACTTCGGCGAGACGCAGCGGGTGCGCACCGTCAACCTTCCCGCCGACCGGGGGGCCATCTTCGACCGCAACGGCTACGACCTGGCCCTCACCGTGCCCCAGTCCACGGTCACCGCCGACCCCCGGGCCGTGACCGACCCGATGGCCGCGGCCGAGGCCCTGGCCCCCGTCCTGGGCGAGAGCGCCGCCGAGCTGCAGACCCGCCTCACCCGGGAGTCCTCGTTCGTCTACCTGGCCCGCAAGGTCGACGCCGCCGTCGGCGAGCGGGTCAAGGCCCTCGGGCTGCCGGGCATCGCGGTCACGGAAGAGCCCGAGCGCTTCCTCCCCGCCGGCGGGCTGGCCGCCCCGCTGATCGGCCGGGTGGGCGTCGACAACCGGGGGCTGTCGGGGCTGGAGAGGCAGTTCGACCGTCCACTGGCGGGCCGGCCCGGGAAGAAGATCGTTGAGCGGGACCCCACCGGCCGGGTGGAGATCGCCGGTGGCCTCCGCGAGCTCCGCCCGTCGGTGCGCGGCGACGACCTGGTCCTCACCATCGACCGCTCCCTCCAGTACGAGGCCGAGCGGGCCCTGGCGGCCCAGATCTCGGCCTCCAAGTCCAAGGGGGGCATGGCGATCGTCATGCAGACCCGGACTGGAGACGTGCTGGCCCTCGCCAACCTGAGCGCCGACAAGGCGGGCCGGCACCGCCCCGCCGACAAGAACATGGCCCTGACCAACGTCTACGAGCCGGGATCCGTGAACAAGATGATCACCCTGTCCGGGGCCCTGGAGGAGGGCGTCGTCCAGCCCCAGGACAGGTTGCCCGTCCCCACCAGCATCAAGGTCTCGGACCACCTGTTCAAGGAGCACGATCCGCACCCGCTGAAGCGGTGGTCGATCACCGAGATCATGGCCAACTCCTCCAACGTGGGCTCGATCATGGTGGGCCAGAAGCTGGGCAAGGAGCGCATTGACCGCTACCTGCGGTCGTACGGCTTCGGGAAGAAGACGGGCCTGGCCTTCCCGGGGGAGTCGGCCGGAATCCTGCCCGATCCCGACGAGTGGTCCGGCACTTCCATCGGCACCGTGCCCATCGGGCAGGGCGTGGCGGTGACGGCCATGCAGATGCTGGCGGCCTACAACACCGTGGCCAACGGCGGCGAGTACGTGGCCCCCAGGCTGGTCAAGGCCACCCTGGGGGCGGACGGGCGGCCCCGGCCCACCCCCGAGCCCTCCCGCCGGCGGGTCATATCGGCCCGCACCTCCCAGCAGGTCACGGCCATGCTGGCCGAGGTGGTGCGGGTGGGCACCGGGAAGCTGGCCGCCGTCGACGGCTACACGGTGGCGGGCAAGACGGGCACGGCGCGAAAGCCGCTCGAGAACGCCCGCGGCTATCGGGAGGGCGCCTACGTGTCGAGCTTCGCCGGGTTCGTGCCGGCCGAGCGTCCCGAATTGTCGGCCATCGTCATCCTCGACGAGCCCACGCCCATCTTCGGCGGGCTGGTGGCCGCCCCCGTGTTCGGCTCCGTGGCCCGCTACGGGCTGCGCCAGTTCCGGGTCGCACCGCCGCCGCCGGCAGTGCCGCCGGCGGCGGCGGCGGGAGTACCGGAGGCCTCGCCCGAGGAGGCCCAGGGCGTCGGGGAGGTGGGGGGAAGGCAGATGCCGGTCGACCTGCCCGACGATCCTCCCGGTCCCAGCCGCGGAGGCCCCGGCCCCGCTACGCTGCCGCCGTCAACCCGGCCCAAGCCGGCGCCTTGAGGAGCGCTCCAACCGGTGCCGCCCCGGGAGCCAGCGCCGCCGGCAGACGCTTCCATGCGCCTCGACCGACTCCTGGCCCACGTCGAAGTGCTCGACCGGCGCGGTGACCTCGCCGCCGTCGAGGTGTCCGCGCTGAGCCACGACTCGCGCCGGGCCGGACCCGGCGCCTTGTTCTTCTGCCTGCCCGGTGCCCACGCCGACGGCCACGACCACGCTCCCGCCGCCGTCGAGGCGGGCGCCGCGGCCCTGGTGGTCGAGCGGTTCCTCCCGCTCGGCGTTCCCCAGGTCCGGGTGGCCGACACGCGTGCCGCCATGGCCCCGGCCGCGGCCGCCTTCCACGGCCACCCCTCGGACGCCCTGCGAGTGGCGGGTGTGACCGGCACGAACGGCAAGACCACCACCACGCACCTCCTGGCCGCCGTTCTCGAGGCCCACGGCTGGCCCACCGAGGTGGTCGGCACCCTCGGGGGCGTGCGCACCACTCCTGAGTCCCCCGAGCTCCAGGCTCGGCTCGCCGCCGCCTTGGCCGCGGGGCGCCGGGCCGCGGCCCTCGAGGTCTCGTCCCACGCCATGGTGCAGCACCGGGTCGACGCCGTCCGCTTCGCGGTGGTCGCCTTCACCAACCTGGGCCGGGACCACCTCGACTACCACGGCGACATGGAGTCCTACTTCTCGGCCAAGGCGGCGCTGTTCGAGACGGAGCGGGCCGCCTGCGGGGTCGTGAACGCCGACGACCCCTACGGCCGGAGGCTGCTGGAGACGGCCCCGATCCCCGTGCGGGCGTACCGCCTCTCCGACGCGCCCGACCTCGAGGTGGGCCCGGGCGGCACGACGTTCGCCTGGGAGGGGGAGCGGGTGCGGCTGGCCCTGGGGGGGCGGTTCAACGCCTCCAACGCGCTGTGCGCCGCCACCATGGCCCGGGAGCTCGGAGTGCCGGCGCGGGCGGTGGCCGACGGCCTGTCGTCCGTGGAGGCAGTGCCCGGTCGCTACGAGCGGGTGGACGCCGGGCAGCCCTTCGCCGTGGTCGTGGACTACGCCCACACGCCCGACGCCCTGGCCGAGGTGCTCGACGCGGCGCGGGAGGAGGCCGGCCCGGGCCGGGTGCTGGTGGTGTTCGGGTGCGGCGGCGACCGGGACCGCACCAAGCGTCCCCTAATGGGGGAGGTGGCCGCGGCCCTGGCCGACCTGGCCGTGCTCACCTCGGACAACCCCCGCGGCGAGGAGCCGCTGGCCATCATCGACGAGGTCCGGGCCGGCGTGCGGGCCGGGGACCGCCTGCGGGTGGAGCCCGACCGCCAGGCCGCCATCGAGCTGGCCCTCGGGCTGGCCGGGCCGGGCGACGTGGTCCTGATCGCCGGCAAGGGTCACGAGACGGGGCAGGCCCTGGCCGGGCGCACCGTCCCCTTCGACGACCGCCAGGCGGCCAGGAAAGCGCTCCAGCGGCGTTCCGAGGGAGCAGCGTGATAGCCCTGCTGCTGGCCGGGGGCGTGGCCATGGTGCTGTCGCTCACGCTCACACCGGCCCTCATCACCTGGCTGCGGGCCCGCGGCATCGGCCAGCAGATACGAGAGGACGGCCCCGAGGGGCACATCATCAAGGCCGGCACGCCGACCATGGGTGGGGTCATGATCGTGGTGGGCGCCGCCGTCGGCTATGTGGTGGGCCACGTCCGCGGGGGCGCCATCTTCACCAGGGGCGGGATCCTGGTGGTCGGGGCCACGGCCGGCGCCGCCCTGGTGGGCCTGGCCGACGACTGGATCAAGGTCCGCCGCCAGCAGAGCCTGGGGCTCAGCAAGCGGGCCAAGGCCGCAGGACAGCTCGTGGTGGCGGGCGGCTTCGCCGTGCTGGCCGTGTCGTGGGCCAACGCCCGCACCGATCTCTCCTTCACCCGCTTCGACTCGACCGGCCTGCACCTCCCGGACTGGGCGTGGGTCGTGTGGGCGGTGCTG
Organism: Actinomycetota bacterium; assembly: GCA_030776705.1. Lineage (GTDB taxonomy): Bacteria > Actinomycetota > Acidimicrobiia > Acidimicrobiales > JALYHE01. The sequence goes on from JALYHE010000064.1 coordinate 3,792, forward strand.
CTGATGATCGGCACCTCCAACGCCGTCAACCTCACAGACGGCCTGGACGGGCTGGCCGCAGGGGCATCCACCTTCGCCTTCTCCGCCCTTGCCATCGTGGGGTTCTGGCAGCTTCGTCATCCCGACGTGTACCGGGTGCCCCAGGCCCTCGACCTGGCCCTGATAGCCGTGGCCATGAGCGGGGCGTGCGCCGGGTTCCTGTGGTGGAACGCGGCCCCGGCGCGCATCTTCATGGGGGACACGGGGTCGCTGGCCATCGGGGCGGCGCTGGCGGCGCTGGCCCTGGTCATGAACCTCCACCTGCTGCTGCCCGTGGTGGGCGGGCTGTTCGTGCTCGAGACGCTGTCGGTGATCATCCAGGTGGTGAGCTTCCGGCTCTTCCACCGCCGGGTGTTCCGGATGGCCCCGATCCATCATCACTTCGAGCTGGCCGGGTGGCCCGAGGTCACCGTCATTGTGCGGTTCTGGATCGTCTCCGGCCTGTGCACCGCGCTGGCCCTGGGCCTGTTCTACGCCGACTACCTCACCTTGGACCCGGGAGTGTGATGGTCGGGCCCCCAGCCAGGGCGGTGGTGGTGGGGCTGGGCGCGACGGGCCAGGCCGTCACCCGCTTCCTCGTGTCCGAGGGCTGGGAGGTGGTCGTGGTCGAGGACCGACCCGACGAGCGCACGCCCTCAGTGGCACGCGAGCTGGGGGCCAGCCTGGGCGCAGCCGCCGACGCCGCCGACGCCGCCCTGGTGGTCGCCAGCCCCGGCGTGCCTCCGGGCCATCCCGTGCACGGCGTGGCCTCCGACGCGGGGGTGCCGGTGCTGAGCGAGGTGGAGCTGGCCTGGCAGTGGGCCGCCGGCAAGCGCCTCGTCGCCGTCACGGGCACCAACGGCAAGACCACGGTGACGACCCTGGTCGCCGCCATGCTGGTCGAGTCCGGGCTGGCCGCGGTGGCGGCCGGCAACATCGGCCTGCCCCTCATCGACGCCGTGGCCCAGGACGTGGACGTCGTCGTGGCCGAGGTCTCCTCCT
>JALYHE010000065.1 GCA_030776705.1 Actinomycetota bacterium
GCCGGGGCGGGTGCCCGCTGGACGACGCGTTCGGGCTCGGGCTCGGGCTCCGGGGCGGCCACCTCCTCGTCGCCGGCCGGTGCCGAGGCGGGTGACGGCGCCGCCGCCGCGGTCGTCGCCGGAGACGCCGACGGGCCGGCCTGGACCTGCTCGGTGGTTCGGGCGGCGTCGCGGAGCGTGTGGACGCTGGCCGAGTCGGAAGCAGCCGTGGACGCCGACCCCACCATGCCGGTGAGGGCCAGCGCACCCACGCCCGTGGCCGTGCCGGCCGCGGTGGCGGCCGAGCGACCGGCGGCCAGCGCCAGCCCCTCGAGGCGAGGGACGGAGCCCAGGAAGGGCAGCTGCGCCAGCCACGAGACGGGGCCCATGGCCATGCGGAGGCGGCCGATCGAGATGTTCAGGAAGGCCCGCACCACAGCGGGGTCGAAGTGGCTCCCGGCGCAGCGGGCCAGCTCCTGGCGGGCCGCCTCTGCGTTCACCGGCCGCTTGTAGGGACGGGGAGCGGTGATGACCTCGAAGGTGTCGGCCACGGCGACGATCCGGGCGGCCAGGCTGATGTCCTCACCCGAGAGGCCCGAGGGGTAGCCGCCGCCGTCCCAGCGCTCGTGGTGCTGTCCGATGGCGTCGGCCCACGGCCCCAGCCAACCCGCCAGAGGCGCGGCGATCTTGGCTCCCTCCATCGGGTGGCTGCGGAGCTGCTCCCACTCCTTCTCGGTGGGCTTGCCCGGCTTGTTGAGGATCCTCGAGGGGACGTGCAGCTTGCCCACGTCGTGGAGGAGCGCAGCCCACCGCAGCCGATCACGATCGGCCTGCGGAATGTGCATCTCCTCGCTGATGAGGTCGTTGAAGGCCCGCACCCGCTCCGAGTGGCCCCGGGTGCCGCGGTCGTGGGCGCTGAGGGCGCCGACCAGGGTGAGGATCCGCTCCGCGCTCTTGGACGGCTCGTCCTCGACGCCGTGCTCCTTGGCGTAGGCGAGCTGCTCTTTGAGGTCGCGGGTTGTGCCGGCCTTGAAGGCCACCGAGAAGCGGGAGGGAGCCTTGTCGGGGAAGGCCATCGACAGCCGCATCAGGGCGGCCAGGGGCAGCAGTCGGCGGGCGAAGCGGTCGACGAGCAGGAGCACGACCGTGGCGATGGCGGTGATCGTTACCCACCAACCGGCGGTGGCGGCGAGCCCGGAAGGGCGGGAGATCAGGCGGCTGGCCAGGATGGCGGCGCCCACCGAGGCGGCGATGGGGATGGCCATGGCCGCCAGGCGCACCAGGGTCCCGAGGAAGGGGTGGCCCTGCCAGCGGTTCTCGGCGACCTGCTCCTTCAGCGAGGAGGGAGTGCCACCGGCCTTGGCGGCGGCCTGGTCGGCGGTGGCCTGCGCCGCGGCCATGCGGGCCTGGTAGGCGGCGGAGACGAGCGGGCGGGGACGGGGTGGCTTGCGGGCCTGCGCCCCGGCCACCCGGGCCTCGTAGGCCGGCGAGACGAGCGGGCGGGGACGGCGATGAGGCGTCGAGCGCCTGTGGGCAGGGGCCCGGTGCGCCGTGGCCTGCTGGCGGGGCCGCTCCCACGCCGAAGTGACGCCAGAAGAGGCCGGTCCCACCGCCCCGTTCTGCTTCAACGTCGACTGCTTCTTGGCCATCCCACTCTCCAGCTCACGTCACCTGTCGAGAGTGAGTGTCGGCCCCTGCCTTGATTACCTTGAGTGGCCGCTCGGCTCCATTCCGTGCTGGCTGGCAGGTCTCCTCAGCAGCAGGCCATCGGCCGGACCGAAGGACGGAGACGCCCGAGGCGGGCGTCGGCCAGGACCCGGCGGGCGCAGTTGCGCCCGACCATCCCGTGGACGGCGCCGCCCGGGTGCGCCGACGCCGAGCACAGGTAGAGGCCCCTCACGGGCGTGGCGTAGCGGAACCAGCCCGGGACAGGGCGGAACACCAGCTGCTGGTCGATGGCGCCCGACCCGCCACCGATGTCGCCGCCCACCAGGTTGGGGTTCTGGCCCTCCAGGTCCGGGGGCGTGTGCACGGCCGTGCCGACCACCTTCTGGCCCAGGCCGGGCGCGTGGCGCTCGAGACGGTCCATGACCCGCTCGAGGAACCGGGGGCCGAGGTCGGCCCAGGTGCCGTCGAGGGGATCGGGCGGGACGTGGGTCTCGACCCATAGCGTGTGGCCGCCCTCCGGCGCCCGGGAGGGGTCGGCCAGGCTCTGCTGGCCCACCACCAGCAGCGGCTCCGCCGGCAGCAGGCCCCGCCGAGCCTCGAAGGCGGAGCGGGCCAGCGTGTCTAGGTCACCGCTCAGGTGGACGACGCCGCAGCGGTCCAGGCCCTCGGCCGACCAGGGGGCCGGCCCGTCGAGAGCCAGGTCCACCTTGAACACGCCGGTGCCGTACCGGAAGCGACGGAGACCGGCCAGGTAGGCGGACGGCACGTGGTCCTGCCCGACCAGGTGAAGGAACAGCCGGGGCGCGCCCACGTCGGCCAGCACGGCCCGCGACGCCCGCAGCGAGTCGCCGTCCACTGTCTCCACCCCGACGGCCCGCCCTCGCTCGACCGACACACGGCGCACCTCCTTGTCGGTGAGCACCACGCCGCCGGCCTCCTGCACCACCTCGACCAGCGCCTCCGCCAGCCGGCCCGCCCCTCCGACCGGGACCGGCATCCCGACCTCCTGGCTGACCATGGCCAGCGCCAGGGCCATGAGGGAGCTGGCCGGGCTGTCCACGGCCACGTCGCTGTGCGACGAGCCGCAGGCCAGGAGGACCCGGGCCGCCTCGGAGCGGAACCGCTCGCGAGCCAGCCACTCCACCGGCTCCACCTGGGTCTTGACGGCGTCGAGGGCGCCCCGAAGGCCCGCCGCTCGGAGGAAGCGCAGCGTCGGCAACACGGAGGGAAGGGGGGAGATGACGGTGCGGAAGAGCGGCCTGCCCACCCCCAGCCACCACCGGTAGAGCTCGAGCCAGGCCGGGCCGTCGTGGGGATCGAAGCCCGAGAGGCCGGCCGCGGTCCGCTCTGGGTCCAGGTGGCAGAGGGCGGCCTGGCCCGGGGCGGTCATGGCCGCCCCCGGGACCGGGTGCCGGGCCCACTCCACCCGGCGATCGAGTCCCAGCTCGGCGAAGACCGGGGAGGCGTGGAGGATCCCGTAGAAGGCGGAGAAGGTGTCGTGCACGTAGCCGGGCAGGGTCAGCTCCTCGCTGCGCACGGCGCCGCCCGCCACGGAAGCGCGCTCCAGGACGGTCACCCGCCAACCGGCGCGAGCCAGTAGGGCCGCCGCCACCAGGCCGTTGGGCCCGGAGCCGACGACCACGGCGTCGACCGCCGTCACGGCAGGTCGTAGACGGTGCCCTCGGCGGCCGCTTCCACGGCCACGGGCCCGTTCCGGTGGGCGGCCAGGATGGCGTCGACGCCCTCGTCGGTCCTGGGGGGATCGTGGTGGAAGAGGAGCAGGCGGCGGACCGACGTCTCCTTGGCCAGGCCGAGGGCATACTCGACGGCCGAGTGGCCGAAGGCCCACTTGGCCTCGAGCTCGTCGGCCGTGTGCTGGGCGTCGTGGAACAGGAGGTCGGCGCCCTGGGCGAGGGTGACGGCCGCTGGGTGGTACTCCCCCAGCCCCTCGGGCCCGGAGCCGAGGGTGAGCGGGCTGTGGTCCGAGAGGTAGGCGACGGTGGCGGTCCCGTCGCTGACCCGGAAGCCGAAGGTGCGCCCCCCCTTGTGGGGGATGTCCAGGGCCAGGACGGAGAAGCCCTCGATGTGGTGATGACCAGGGCTCAGCCCGGCGAACGACCACTCGCCTCGCAGCTGATGGGGGCCGATCGGGAAGTGGGGCGGGGAGAGGGCCCGGCCCAGCACCTCGGCAGGGTCACCCTGCTCGGGCAGGTACAGGTGGCAGCTGGCGTCCGGGCGGTCCCCGGCGGCGAAGAAGGGGAGGCCCTGGGTGTGGTCCCAGTGCAGGTGGCCCAGCAGGATCGATCCCCGGAAGGGGTTGCCCTCCAGCAGGCCGGTCACCCTCCGGAGGCCGGTGCCGGCGTCGATGACCAGCGAGGGCGCCTCACCGTCGTGGGCCAAGGCCACGCACGAGGTGTGGCCGCCGTAGCGCACGAACTCGGGCCCGGGCGCGGGCGTGGACCCGCGTACGCCGCAGACGTGGACCCTCAACCCGAGGGTTCTTCTTCGCGACGGTGCCCTTGGCTGAGCTCGGCCAGCGCCGTCCGGTCC
>JALYHE010000066.1 GCA_030776705.1 Actinomycetota bacterium
GGGCCCGGCGGGCGGCCCGGCGGGCGACGGCACCGACGTGCACCACCAGGCCCACGAAGAAGGCCGCGGCCGGCAGCCCGGTCTCCGCCGCCACCGTGAGCAGGATGTTGTGGGCGTGGTCGGCGAAGGCGGTCCCCGTCTCGGAGGTCGCCTGCCCGGACACGACCGGGAAGGACCCCGGGCCCTGGCCGGTCAGCGGGTCGGCCCTCACCTGCCGCCGCGCCTCCTCCCAGATGGCGGGCCGGTCGTCGTACGGGTTCCTCTGTCCCACGATGGAGCTGGCCCGCTCGCCCACCACCCGCACCTGGGGGCTGGAGGGGGCGAACGCCCCGATCGTGACCGCCAGGACCAGGAGGGGCACGCCGACCCCGACGAGGGCCCGCCGGGCCTCGGGAAGCATGACCAACAGGACGGCCAGGGCCAGGGCCACACCGATCCAGGCCCCCCGGGAGAGCGACATCAGCAGGCCCATGGTGATGAGCGTCGCCGCCCCGCCGGCCAGCCAGCGGCCGGTTCGGCTGCGGGCCCCCATCACCAGGCCGACGGCAACGAGCAGGCCGGCGGCGCAGAAGGCGCCGAGCTGGTTGGGCTGGTTGAACACGCCCTGGGCCCGGCCCGCCACGTAAGCGCCCCCGTACCCAGCCTTGACCTCGCCGGTGCCGCCGAAGGCGGTGATGGCGACCACGACCCCGACGACGGTCAGCACTCCCATGAGGAGGCGGACGTGTCGAGGGGTGGCGCACACCGCCATCACCGTGCAGACAAAGGCCAGCTCCCCCGCCACCAGCGCCGTCTGGCGAACGGCGAGCGCACTGTCGGGAGCCGAGGGAAGGGCCACCAGCGACCACGCCGCCAGGGCGAGGAACCACCACAGCGGGGCGGACCAAGGCAGCAGGCTCGTGCCCTCCCCGGCCCGGCGCAGGACCACCAGGGCCACCACCGCCACCATGAGGAGCTGCACCAGCTCCAGCGGCAGGAGAGGCACCGAGGAGTCGCCCACGGGGATGGAGAGGAACACCAGGGCGACGCCCACCCACGGGAGGCTGAAGGCGGCCACGCCGGCCAGGGGAACGAGGGGGATGCCCAGCATCACGGCCGGCGCCAGGTTGCCGAAGAAGCCGGAGAGCCAGGCCAGCCCGTAGCCCACCCCGGCCGCGACCACAGCCAGCACCACGAGGCCGGCGCCCGACACCAGCCACCGCTGCGCGGCCCCCGACGCTCGGAGCGCGACGGTCAGCGGTGGCTCCTCGGAACGAGGGCGGTCACGGAACCAGCAGCTGGGCCCTGCGGAACACGCCCCGGGCGACCCGGCCCGGCCACGTGCGCACCAGCGCCTCGTAGCGGTCGTCCCGCTTGAGCCTCAGGCCGAGCGACGTGCAGCGGTTGGTCATGTCCTGCCTGGGCAGGTCGAGGGGATCGGACCAGGATCCCTGGCCCGTGGTACGGCAGGCGGCCACGTAGCCGGCGTCCCCGCAGGCCCGCCTGGTCTCGGGACCGGCCCGCCCGTAGGGATAGGCCATGACCTCCACGGGGCCGTCGACGAGCTCCTCGAGGACCTGCCGTGACCGCCGGGCGTCCTCGAGAACCTCGTGGTAGGAAAGGATCGAGAGATCACGGTGGGTGTGAGAGTGGGCTCCTACCTCGACGCCGGCCCGGGCGAGGGTACGGACCTCCGGGGCCGTCAGCCTGAGGGCCGTGGGCACGTCAGGATGGGGCTCGCCGAAACCAGACGAGATCACGAAGACGGTGGCGGGAGCCCCCTCCCGCTCGAGGAGCGGTAACAGCACGTGCAGGTTGTCGGCGAAGCCGTCGTCGAAGGTGAGGGCTACCGCTCCGGACGCCTCTCCCTGGCCGACCCGGCGGGCCAGCTCGCCGAAGGCCACCAGCTCGTACCCCCACGAGCGCAGCAGGCGGATGTGGCGAGCCAGGGCGGCGGGAGGGGTGAAGAGACGGTAGGGATCACGCCGGAGGGGGACGTCCGCGACGCCGTGATAGGCGAGCGCCAACGGAGGGAGCGCTCGCGGGCGTCTTCTCCGCGGCCCGCCGGTCGACGGCTCGACGACACCGCGGCCTCGAGCCGAGGCCCTGGCCGGGCTCACCTCTGGTTCGACGGTCACCTCCTGCTCATCGGCACCCTGGAGCGGGGAGAGAAAGCCTGGGATCACAGTACCGTCGGTGCCGTGGGCACTCGGGTCGTCGCCGATTCGTGCCGATGCTTCGGGCGTGCCTGACCACGAGGTGCTGTCTGCCGCGGGCGACGACGCTCTCGACCGGCTCGGGCCCGGCCTCGACGCCCTGCATGCCGCCACCGGCGTCCCGGTCACCGCCCGGCGGGCCTGGCTCGAGTCCTGGGCCGACTGCTACCGGGCGTGGGAGCCGTGGTGCATCGCGGTGACGGCCGGAGATGGCGACCTGGCCGGAGCTGCCGTCCTGGCCCGGCGGCGGCTCGGGCCACTCGTCGACGTGGTGGGCCTCGGTCACGGACCCAGCGACTCGGCGGCGCTGCCCGCCCGCGACGAGGCCGCGGCCCGAGCCCTGGCCCGGGCCGTGGTGGCCCACCTGCGGTCCCTCCGGCCGGCGTGGAGACTGCGCGTGGAGCAGCTCCCGGAGGGCGACGCGGTCGCAACCGCCATCGCCCGCGACCTACCCCACGCCGCCATCGTGAGAGGGGACGGCTGTCCCCGCATCCACGTCGACGAGGGCAGCCGGCCGGACGACTATCTCTCGGACAAGGTGCGCAGGGACGAGCGCCGAGCCGTCAACCGGCTCATGCGGGAGGGGCTGGGTCACCGGGTGGAGCACCTGCGACGGCCCGAGGAAGTGCTGGCCGCCCTGCCCGAGCTCGTCCGGGTCCACCGCCAGCGGGACCGGGCCCTGAGCCGCAAGAGCGACCTCGACGTGGCCGAGAGCCTCTGCTTCTACCGCCGGGTCGTGGCCCGCCACGCCGAGCACGGCGAGGTCCAGCTCAGCCTGCTGCGTATCGACGGCGAGCTGGCCGCCTACGACCTCACCTTCCTCGACGGCGCCGCCTACCGCTTCTGGGACGGTCGCATCGACACCAGGTGGGGGCGGTTCAGCCCCGGCCACCTCCTCTGCTCCGCCGTCCTCAAGCGAGCCGCCGAGGACCGCCGGGTGGCCGAGCTGGACTGGATGCGGGGCGAGGAGACCTACAAGCTGCGGATCGCGGCGACGGTCGCACCCCACCAGCACCTCCACGCCTGGTCGTCGCCGCCGGTGCGGGCCCTGGACCGGGCGCCCCGTCGTGCCAGGGCCGCCTTCGCCGCCGCCCGAGACCGACATCCCGGCCTCCAGAGAGCCTGGCTGGCCGTCAAGTCCCGCACCGTTCTGCGGGGGCGCGCCGGGGACCCGGGCTCAGCTCTTGTCGGCCCCGTAGAGGCCGTAGGTGCCGTAGGCACCGAACCCCTTGGGGTCTCGGGCGCGGTTGGCCACGGCGCCGAGGACCCTCACCCCGAGGGCGTCGAGGGCTGAGGCCGCCTCACTCACCGAAGTGGCCAGGGTCTCGGAGCCGACGACCATGAGCACGCCGTCGCAAAGGGTTGCGAGGGTCCGAGCGTCGTCGCCCCCGAGCAGGGGCGGGGCGTCCACGACGATGACGTCGAACCGCTCCCGCGCCTCCGTCAGAACGTCGGCGAAGCGTCGGGCGAGGAGGTCGCCGGCGTCCGGGTCGACGGAGGTCGGCAGGACGCCGAGGAGGGACACCGGCCCCGGCTGGAGGCACTCCTCCATGCTCTTCTCTCCGCGCAGCAGGCCGGAGAGCCCGGGGTCGCCGTTGAGGCCGAAGAACCGGCCGATGCCCGGGCGGCGCAGGTCGGCGTCGATGAGCAGCACCTCGGCGTCGAGGCGGGCCAGGCTGAGGGCCAGCGTGGCAGCCAGGGTCGTCTTGCCCTCCCCGCTGACCGACGACGTGACCACGAGCACGTGCACCGGCCTCTCCCTGGAGCTGCGCTCCAGGTACGTACGCAAGGTCCGCACGGCGGCACCCACGGCCGGATCGGAGAGGGCCTCGCTGGAGGCGGTGCGAAGGGCCCTCGAGGGCGGGATGCGGCCCACCACCGGGTATCCGGTGAGCACGCCCACGTCCCGCCAGCTCCGCACGCGGGGGCGGCCCCGCTCGAGGAGGAAGGCAAAAGCCACGCCCAGGAGGCCGCCGACCACGAGGGCGGTGAGCTCGAGGAGCAGGCGGGGAGGTCCCGAGGGCGTCGAGCTGGGGAGAGCGGGAACGACGATCTGGGCCTGGAGCAGGGGGTCGTTCCCGGCGAAGGACAGCGTCTCCTGGGAGAGGGCGTTGGCCGCCCTGGCCGCCCGTACCGCCGACGGGAGCTCGGTGCGGATGGTGAGGTTGCCGCTGTCGGTGGCGATGCTGGCCTCGACGGCGTCGTTCAGCGTGGAGGGGTTCTCGCCGAGACTGGGAGCCACCCGGTTGACGGTTGCCCGGGAGGTGACGAAGGACTCGTACTTGGGGAGCACGAGCCGTACCGTCTCACCACCGATGTTGGTGTCGGGCCGGGGGGCAAAGGCCATTACCACCTTGGCCGAGTACTGGTTGGGCAGCGACTGGGCGTACAGCGTGACGCCGCCGGTCACGGCCACCAGGACCACGGCGGCCACCTTCCACCGGCGGAGGGCGTCCCGGAGCAGACCGGGAACGGTGACGGCCTCAGCCATGGAAGGTTGCCGGCCGCATCAAGTCGAGCGTAGCGACTCGTCCGACGCGGCCCGGACATCGCACCCCGCACCATGTCGCAAAGTCGTGCCAACAAGTGG
>JALYHE010000067.1 GCA_030776705.1 Actinomycetota bacterium
TGGACGACCTGCAGGGGCTCAGGCAGCGGCGTCTACGATGCCGTGGACCGGCGGCGTGGCCGAGTGGTTTAGGCAAGGGCCTGCAAAGCCCTGTACACCGGTTCGATTCCGGTCGCCGCCTCCAAGCACCGTCGAGACCGCCCCCGGACCAGGAGCTGAAAGGAAATGGAGCACAACCCCGCCCTCCCCGCCGTCTCGCCGGTCCGGCTCTGGCTGGTCGTGATGACCGCCCTCCTCTTGGCCTACGTGGTGACCATGGAGAACGGGGCCCTGCTGGCCGACACCGCTCGCCACGTCCACGAGCTCTTCCACGACGGTCGCCACTTCCTCGGCGTCCCCTGCCACTGAGGCTGCGGAACGGCAGGACCCCGGCGTGAACCGCCTCCGCCACGGGGCCCTCGCCGGTGCCGCCGCCGGCGCCTGCCTCGCCCTGTTCCTGCGCCTGGTGGGTGAGCCCACCATCGCCAAGGCCATCGCCATGGAGGCCGAGCGTGGCCCTGCATCCGACGAGCTGTTCAGCCGTGGCGCCCAGCAGGCGGGTGGGGTGGTGGGCGCCGTCGCCTACGGCGTCTGCCTCGGCGTCGTGGCCGCTGCCGTGCTCGCCTCGGTGGCCAGGCGCTCGAGCGTGCGCGAGGAGTGGCGGCGGGGGATGGCCGTTGGGGCGGCCGGGTTCTTGACGGTGGCGCTCCTGCCGTTCCTCAAGTACCCCGCCAACCCACCGGGAGTGGGCGACCCGGAGACCATCGGGCGGCGCACCCTTCTCTTCGTCGCCATGCTGGGAGTGTCCGTGCTCGCCTCTTGGGGCGCGTGGCGGCTGTGGACGGCTCTGCGCGACCGCGGATGGCCCGAGCACAGTCGCCTGGCCGCGACCGCTGTGGCCTACGCCGGCGTGGTGGGGGCGGCCTTCGTGCTCCTGCCCGGCTCCGGCGACGCCGTGGACGCGCCGGCCAGCCTGGTTTGGCGGTTCCGCCTCTCCTCGCTGGGGGGCTCGGCCGTCTACTGGGTGGTGCTGGGGTGGACGCTGGGCTACCTGTCCCGGCGAGACCAGCTCGGGGGCACCGGCCTTCACCCTGGCTAGAGCCTTCAGCTTGGCCGGGCGAACTTCGCCCGAGATGTCCGTGTGTTCCCACGGAGAGTGAACCATCATGGGCTCCTAGCGTTTGATGATACGGCCGGGCGAGAGGCCGGGCCCGATGGAGCGTGCCTGTGGTCACCTCGAGCTTGGCGGCAACCCTCAAGGTTGGCTTGAGCGTGATGGTCGCGGGGACGGTGGCCGCCCTTGGCCCGAGCGCTCCCGCCCTGGCCGCGAGGCAGGAGGCGGGGCACCGTGCGCCGACGCTGCCCTCCACGGTGGTCCCCCGCACGGACGCCTCCTCGACGGAGCCGCAGCCCGCCGTCCAGGGCCGGCCCGATGGCGCCCCCGACGCCTCAGACCGCGGCCCGGAAGAGCGCGCCGGTAGAGGAGGAGGGCCCGACGCGGCCCGGCCCGGCTCCACGCCGCCGGGCAGGGAGGGGCGTTCGCCGGCGAAGCGCCCCACCGGGAGACGCATCTCGACACCGACCACGGCCAGTGATGTCTCGGGTCCTCCTCCGCTGCCGGCGTCGCTCGCATCAGGCGCCGCCGCGGGAGGAGCCGAGGGGCCGAGCAGCGTGTACCTCTCGCCTGGCGGAGCCGCCCTCCGCTCCGGGTCGTTCCCGGGCGTTGGCCTCGAGCGGGTGGGCCTCGGTCTGGGCGACCGGATGACGGCTCTGGTCGGCTCGGCGGCCACCGACCTGGCCGTAGGAGATCGCCGCCTCGCCGCCTCGCGGTCCGTGGCCGACCACGGGGACGACAGTGTGAGCCAGCTGGCCCTCATGCTGCTGGGAGCGGCGATGGCCGTGCTGGTGACGAGGCGGCGCCCGTCAGGGCGCGGTCGGGCTAGTCATTCCTGACCACGCCCGGGCCATTTTCCCACTCTCCGTGAGATTTTCCTGGCGGTAACGCGCGGAGTGGCCCACCATGTGCTCCTGGCGGTCGCCAACCGCCGGTCACAAAGAGAAATGGCGATCATTGAAGGAGCATGCAGTGGTTGCACACACTTCATCGGCAGCGCTCAAGGCCGGCTTGAGCATGATCTTCACGGGGGCGCTGGTCCTCGGGGCGGCGAGCGCCCCAGCCCTGGCGGCACCCAAGGGCGGTCCGCCCAAGGGCAAGGCGGAGAAGCGTCACTCGTCCGGTCCCAAGCCCTCCCGGGGCAGGAACGCCACGCCGCCGGCCGTCACCGAGGACAACGACGACGACGGCGTGCCCAACAACATCGTCGACGGTGGCGACAACCGCCACCCTTCCGGGAGGGACCGTTCGGTGGAGAAGGGGGGCTCCGTGAACCAGGGCCGTTCCGGGTCTGACCCGGACCGGGGCACGAACGGCGGTGCCGACAAGCCCGGTGGCCGTGGCGGCTTGGACCGGATCGACCAGGACGGCAACAACGGCTGCGGCAACGACGACGACTTCGAGGACGACAACAACGGCAGGTGCGGCGGCAAGCGTCGCAACAGCACGAGGGGCAACCAGGGCCGAGGCACGAGCCCGGAGAACCGGGGCCGGCCGGGGTCGGTGCCCGGCGGCACCGGGACCGGCGGCACCGGGGCCTCGGACCTGACCGTGCCCTCCGCCGTGCTGGGCGTGGAGGTGCTGCGTCCGGGCGATCTCGCCGCCCCGGCCACCCTCGGCTCGCTGCTCGGGGGAGAGCCGGGCCAGGGGGCCAGGGTCCTCGGCGTCGAGGTCAGCCGTGGGCTCGACCCGAGGGCAAGCATCTCGGCGCTCGCCAACACCCACGAAGTGCTTGGCCGGCAGCCGGCGAGCTCGGGCTCGCTTCCCCGTACCGGCTGGAGCGCCGACGGGATGACCCAGGTGGCCCTGATGCTGCTGGGCGCAGGTGGGACGGTGGTGCTGGCCAGCCGCCGGCAGCCGGCGGTCGCCAGGACCAGGTGAGTACGGCCGGGG
>JALYHE010000068.1 GCA_030776705.1 Actinomycetota bacterium
CCCCCCACGTCGTGGTGTGACTGGCCTACTTCCCGCGTCCCTTTCCGCCCCTGTTGGCGGGCCTGCCCTTGGGCTTGGATTTCGCCTTGGCCTTGGCGTTGGCCTTGGTCCCGGCGTTGGCCTTGGCCTTGGCCCCGGCCTTGGCCCGGCCCTGGGCACCGACATCGCCCTCCTCGTCGTCGCCGGTCTCCGGCTGGGCCGTGGCCCCACCAGCAGCGCCGGCCCGGGCGTCCCTGGCGCACTGCGGCTCCTCACCGGTGCGGGCGAAGTGCGAGACGTAGGCGCCGTGGTTGCCGCACGCCTCGTCGAAGTCGTGGATGTGGGCCGCCTCGCTGGTCGAGGTGGGGACCGGCGCCAGCGCGCCCGGCGTGGCGTCCTCCTCGTCGCCCTCCGTACCCTCATCGCCCTCCTCGACCGGCTCCTCTCCGTCGGGAGTCGTCACCTGGTCGGCGGGGTCCTCCCCCTCGGGCTGGTCGGCGACCGGGTCCGTCGCCTCCTCGTCCGCCGGCAGCTCCAGGCCCACCACGTCGGCGGCGTCGGAAGCCACCGTGTGCAGCGGACCGGGGAGGGCTCCAGCCACCCCTAGCCCACCTACGGCGAGCATGGCGCCCGTCGTGGCGGCGGCCACCTTGGCGGCCAGCGACCCCATTGCTTGCTTGAACATGCGTCTCCTTCCCCATTTCGGTAGCCCGGCCGCCTGCGATCGAGGCCCGTTGGCGTTGCTCCCGGCCGTCACCGTCCGGTCGCCCTTGTCGATGGTGAGACCAGTGGCGAACAGCGTGGACAGCCCGGGCCGTGCCGGTGGCAATGGAAGGCTCCCGTACGCAGACCGGAGGTCGGCAACGAAGTTCGCCACCCGTTCGTCCAGCAGTTCGTCCTGCATCTCACCCAGGTGAACGTCGGGAGGCCTCACCGGGATACGCCCGCCGGCAGGAGATCTCCGAGGCGGCGCCGGAGCGACTCCAGGGCCCTCCTCTGGAGCGCCTTGGTGGCCCCGACGGTCCGGCCCGTGACGTCGGCCACCTCGGCCAGGGACAGGTCGGCGACGAAGCGCAGGAGGACAACGTCGCGCTGGTCAGGGGCGAGGAGGTCGAGCGTGGCCCGAATCCGACCGTCGCCCAGGCGATCGAGGGCATCGTCCTCGGCGTCGCCACCGGCGCGATCGACCACCCCGTCCAGGGGGATGGCAGGCGGGCGCCGGGCGGTCGTACGCCGCTCGTCCACGACGAGGTTGTGGGCGATGGCGAACACCCACGACCGCAGCTGCTCGCTGTCGCCATGGAAGCGGTCCAGGCGCCTCAGGGCACGGAGGAAGACCTCGTTCAGGGCCCCCTCGGGGTCGGACGCTCCCTGGGCGGCGAGATAGCCGAGGACCGGGCGCCCGAGCACGGAGTACACCCGCTCGAGGGCCCACCCTTCGCCCACCCGGGCGGCGTCGAGCGCGCCGGGGTGGACGGAGCGCGGCATGGCCCCCTACATCGACCACCAGCCGCCAGGCTTTAGCACTCTCCGTGGTCGCCCTCGGTGGTGGCTACAGCGAGTCGAGGTTGGCCATGTCGTGGAGCACCCTGGCCGAGGCCTGCAGCACGGGCAGGGCCAGGACGGCTCCTGTCCCCTCGCCCAGGCGCATGCCAAGGTCCAAGACGGGCTCGAGCCCCAGGTGCTCGAGGGCGGCGCTGGCGCCCGGCTCGCTGGAGCGGTGACCGGCCACGAGCCACCCCTCGCAGCCAGGAGCCAGAGCCGCCGCCACCACCGCCGCCGCACCGGCGATCAGGCCGTCGAGCACGACCGGCACTCCCGCCGCGGCCCCACCGGCCACGAAGCCGGCCAGGGCGGCGATCTCGAGGCCCCCGAGCTGGGCTAGGACCTCGACGGGCTCGGCCCGCTTGGCCCGGGCTACAGCTCGTTCGACCACGGCGACCTTGCGGGCCAGGGTCTCGTCGTCGATCCCGCTCCCCCGGCCCGTGACCTCGGGGGCGGGGCGACCGGTGAGGGCGGCCAGCAGGGCCGAGGCAGCCGTGGTGTTGCCGATCCCCAGATCCCCGGTGAGCAGGCACCGGGCTCCGCCGGCCACGCACCGGTCGGCCACCTCGGCCCCCACGTCCAGGGTCCGGGCAGCCTCGCCCGCCGTCATGGCGGCCTCGACGGCCAGGTTGGCGCTCGCGGGCCGGACCTTGCGGTGGAGCACGCCGTCGCCGCCGTCCACGGGACCGGCCACGCCCACGTCGACCACTATCACCTCCGCCCCCACCTGGCCGGCCAGCACGTTGACGGCGGCCCGTCCCTGTCCCATGACGGCCACCATCCGGGCCGTCACCTCCTGGGGCCAGGGCGTCACCCCCTCGGTCACCACCCCGTGGTCGCCTGCGAACACGGCGACGACGGCCGGCTCGGGCACCGGCGGTGGGCACGTCCCGGCCATGGCCGCCAGCCGCACGCCCAGCTCCTCCAGCTGCCCCAATGACCCGCGGGGCTTGGCCAGCCGGTCGTGGAGAG
>JALYHE010000069.1 GCA_030776705.1 Actinomycetota bacterium
CCCGTGGAGGGTGCGGCCCGTGGTGGTGCGCACGGCCACGCCCGCGCCCTGCTCGGCCAGGTCCAGGGCCACCCCCGTGAAGGTGGCGTCCTCGGAGGCCTGCCGGCGCAGCCAACGCTCCCTGGCCCGCGAGCGGGCCGCGTCGCCGGCCCGCACGTCGGCGCCCCACCGGGCCAGCTCGGCCAGCAGGGCGTCCACCTCGCTCACCGGGCCGACGCTACCTTCGCGCTGAGATGACCGACTGCCTGTTCTGCAAGCTGGCCTCGGGCGAGGGCGACTCCGAGGAGGTGCTGTCGACGGAGCGCATCTATGCCTTCCGTGACATCAACCCCACTGCGCCCACCCACGTGCTGGTCGTGCCCCGCCAGCACATCGCCGACGCCAGCGAGGTGGGCCCCGAGCACGGCGAGGTCCTGGCCGAGATGGTCACCACGGCTCAGGAGGTCGCCCGCCGGGAAGGCGTGGACGAGAGCGGTTACCGCCTGGTGATGAACGTCGGGGAGGACGCCCTCAACAGCGTGGGGCACTTGCACATGCACGTCATCGGGGGCCGGCGGATGAGCTGGCCGCCCGGGTAGCGGCCCCACGTGGTGCCCGACGGCCCACTCTCACGTACGCTTTCCCAGCGAAAGGCATTGTCACCGACCCAGGTCAAGATCCTCGTTCCCGGCAATCACCTCATGGTGGGGCTCGTCGGACAGCGCGACGAGCTGCTCCGCCTGGTGGAGAAGTCCTTCAGCGGCACCACCATCCACGCCCGCGGCAACGAGATCAGCATCGAGGGCGACGAGGCCGAGCAGGTCGGCAAGCTGTTCAACGAGCTGCTGGCCCTGCTCGAGCAGGGCCACGCCCTGGACACCGCCAACGTGGGCCGCACCATCGACATGGTCAAGGCCGACGAGCGCCCGTCCGAGGTCCTCACCGCAGAGGTGCTGCGCTCGGCCCGGGGCCGGACCGTGCGGCCCAAGACGGCGGGCCAGAAGCGCTACACGGACGCCATCGCCGACAACGTCATCACGTTCGGCATCGGCCCGGCCGGCACCGGCAAGTCGTACCTGGCCGTGGCCCTGGCAGTACAGGCCCTTCAGGCCAAGCACGTCGAGCGCATCATCCTCACCCGCCCCGCCGTCGAGGCGGGCGAGCGCCTGGGCTTCCTCCCCGGCACCTTGATGGAGAAGGTGGACCCCTACCTACGGCCGCTCTACGACGCCCTGTTCGACATGCTGGGCACCGACGCCATGCCCCGGCTCATGGAGAGGGGCGCCATCGAGGTGGCGCCCCTGGCGTTCATGCGGGGCCGCACCCTCAACAACAGCTTCATCATCCTCGACGAGGCCCAGAACACCAGTGCCGAGCAGATGAAGATGTTCCTCACCCGGATTGGCTTCGGCTCTAAGGCCGTGGTCACCGGCGATGTCACCCAGGTCGACCTGGCCGTGGGCAGGTCGGGTCTGCTCGGCTTGGAGGACATCCTCGGTGGCATCGAGGGCCTGGCCTTCGTCCACCTCGGCCCCCGCGACGTGGTGCGCCACCGCATCGTGCAGGACATCGTCTCCGCCTACGAGCGGTTCCCCGAGCGCCGGCAGGCGGCTCAGGGCTGATGACGGTGGTCCTGGTGGCCGACGAGCAGGCCGATCACCCCGTCGACACCGGTAGGTGGGAGCGACTCGCTCTGGGCGTGCTCCGGGCGGAGGGCGTAGTGGAGAGCACCGAGCTGTCCATGACCTTCCTCGACGAGCCGTCCATGGCCGAGCTCAACCGGTGCTTCGCAGGCGAGGAGGGCCCTACCGACGTCCTGGCCTTCCCCATGGACGACGACGTGGTCGCTGGGCCCGGTGGTCCACCCGCCGTGCTCGGGGACGTGGTGATCTGCCCGGCCGTGGCCGCCCGGAGCGCGCCCCATCACGCCGGGACCTACGACGACGAGCTGGCCCTTCTCGTGGTGCACGGGATCCTCCACCTCATGGGCATGGACCACCAGGAAGCGGAGGCGGCCCGGGCCATGCGGCGTCGGGAGCAGCAGCTGCTCGACCGGTTGCACCGCTCCACCGCTCCCCACTGCCAGTCATGACCGGTACCGAGACGCTGATGGTGTTGGGCATAGTGGCCTTGCTGGTCCTGGCCGCCTTCTTCGCTCTCTCGGAGACCAGCCTCACCCGCGTCACCCGGGTGAAGGCGGCGGCCCTGGAGGAGGAGGGGAAGCGGGGGTCCCGCCGGCTCAGCCGCCTGGTCGAGCACCCCGAGCGCTTCCTCAACCCGGTACTGCTCCTCGTCCTGGTGTGCCACGTGGTGATGACCTCGCTGGTGACCAAGCTGGCCGAGGACCGGTTCGGGGCCGTCGGTGTCATCGTCGGCGACGTCTTCCAGGTAGTTGTCATCTTCGTCCTGGCCGAGGTGGTGCCGAAGACCTGGGCCGTGCAGCAACCGGAGCGGGCCGCCCTCTTCGTCGCCCCCACCATCCACACCATCGCCAACTTCTGGCCCATCAAGCTGGTGGCCAGGGCCCTGATCGGGCTGGCCAACGTCATCATGCCGGGCAAGGGCCTGAAGAGGGGCCCCTTCGTGTCCGAGGAGGAGCTGCTGGCCATGGCCGACACCGCCGCCGACGAGGAGGTGATCGAGCGGCAGGAGCGGGCCCTCATCCACTCCATCATCCGCTTCGGAGACACCGTCGTCCGCGAGGTCATGGTCCCCCGCCCCGACATGGTGGCCGTGCAGGCCGGCGAGAAGGTCCACGACGTCATCGAGAAGGCCATGGCAGTCGGGTACTCGCGCATCCCCGTGTACGACCAGGGCATCGACGACGTGGCGGGGCTGGCCTTCACCAAGGACCTCATGCAGGCTGAGCGCGAGGGGAAGGCCGACCAGGAGGTCCGCACCGTGGTGCGGGACGCCCACTTCGTGCCGGAGACCAAGCGGGCCAACGACTTACTGGCCGACATGCAAAAGGAGAAGTTCCACATGGCCATCGTGCTCGACGAGTACGGCGGCACGGCCGGCATCGTCACCCTCGAGGACCTCATCGAGGAGCTGGTGGGCGAGATCGTCGACGAGTTCGACGTGGAGCACAAGGTCATCGAGCCTCTTTCCAACGGCGACTACCGCGTCGACGCCCGCATGCCGGTGGACGAGCTCAACGAGCTGCTCCAGGCCGACCTGCCCACGGGCGACTGGGACACCGTGGGCGGGCTCGTCTACAACCTGCTCGGGCACGTGCCCGCCGAGGGGGAGGAGGTGGACGCCGACGGGCACCGCCTCACGGCCGAGAAGGTGCAGCGAAGGCGAATCGGCCGGGTGAGGGTGGCCAAGCTGACGTCCTCACCACCGGACGACTCCTCGTCTGATTCCTCTGATTCCTCCCCCTCCGAGGAGCAATGACCTGAGGAGCGGGTTCGCCACGCTGGTGGGCCGGCCCAACGTGGGGAAGTCCACGCTCCTCAACCGCATCCTGGGCACGAAGGTCTCCATCGTCTCGGACAAGCCGCAGACCACCCGGAGCCAGGTCCGGGGCGTGCTCAACCGCCCCGACGCCCAGGTGGTCTTCGTCGACACCCCGGGCATCCACAAGCCCCGGACCCTGCTGGGCCGGCGCCTCAACGACACCGCCGTGGACGCCGTCGGCGGCGTGGACGTGGTGATGCTGGTCCTCGACGCCACCGCCCCGCTGGGCGACGGCGACCGCTTCGTGGCGGCCCGGGTCCCAGAGGACGTTGTAGTGGTGGTGAACAAGGTGGACGTGGCCTCTCGCCGCCAGGTCCTCGAGCAGCTGGCGGCGGCCGCCGAGCTGGACCGCTCCGAGTACTTTCCCGTCTCGGCCACGACGGGGGAAGGCGTCGAAGCCCTGGTCGACGCCGTCGTGGCCCGCCTCCCCGAAGGGCCCGCCTACTACCCCGACGACGTGGTCAGCGACGTCCCCGAGGCGTTCTGGGTGGCGGAGCTCGTGCGAGAGCAGCTTCTCCAGGTCATGCGGGAGGAGGTGCCGCACTCGATCGCCTGCCGGGTCACAGAGTGGGAGTGGCCCCGCGTCCGCTGCGAGATCCTGGTAGAGCGGGAGTCCCAGAAGGGCATCGTGGTGGGCCGGGGCGGCCGGGTCCTGAAGGAGGTGGGCACACGGGCCCGCCGGCAGCTGCCCGAGGGCGCCTACTTAGAGCTGTTCGTCAAGGTCGACAAGGACTGGCAGCAACGCCCCAAGGCGCTGGAGCGCCTGGGCTACTGATCCTCACTCCTGGCGGACGAGGAGGTCCTCCAGGGGGCCCACGGGGAGGAGCACGGCGCCCAGGACCACCACCAGGGCGGCCAGGGTGGCCAGGCCGCCCACGATCAGGCGGCTGTTCGCCTTGGACCGGCACAGGGACTTCTCCCGCCCCACCAGCAGACCGGTGGTGGCCCTCTCCCTCGGCTTGGCGCCGAGCAGCGCTCCGTTGCACTTCAGCCCCCCGGCTCCGTTGAAGGGGGAGGCGGTGTAGGCCAGCCCACCGAGGAGGACGACGCTGACGGCGAGGATCACCAGCACCCGTCGGGAACCGGCCTCGAGCGTTTCACGGAGTCCCATGGCGCTATGGTGCCACGCCCTGCCCGTCACCGGGGGTGCTGGCCGGCTTCGCGGTCTCCTCTCCAGCCCGGGTGGCGCCCGCCGCCTCGTCGCCCCGGACGCGGGGCAGCTCCATCTCCACCCTCACCGTCCCGTGGCGCTCCTCCCACCGCACCACGTTGACCACGGCGGCGAGGGCCACCAGGCGGCCGAAGAAGAGCAGCCAGGCCAGCACGGCGAAGACCACCCCGATGGAGCCGTAGAGGGCCGACGACGACCTCACCGCCAGCGGCACGTAGACGCTTCCCACCGCCTTGAGCACGACCAGGCCGGCGGCGCCGAGCACTGCTCCGGGCAGGAGCGCCCGCCAGCCCACGTCGCGGTTCGTCAGCGCCTTGAACGTCCACAGCCAGAGGGTTAGGTCGACGGCGAAGGCACCCACCAGCACCAGGGGCCCGGCCGGCCCGGGCAGGCGGTTCAACAGGGCCGTGAGGGCGAACGAGGCCAGCAGGATCACCGTGGCGCCGGCCAGCCACACCAGCCCGTAGAGCTTGCCGACCAGGCCCCGACCGGACACCTGCCAGGCCGACTCGAAGGTGAACTGCAGGGCGGTCACCAGGTTGAGCCCCGTCCACAACAGGCCGGCCAGGCCCACCGCCGAGGCCGCCTTGCGGCTCCTCTCGGCCGTCTCGATGGCGCCGGTGACAAAGGTGGCGGCCTCGCCGGTGAGGCCGAGGCGCCTGATCACCTCGCCGGGGAGGTCGTCGGCGCCGTGGGAGAAGAAGCCGACCACTCCGATGGCGGTGATGACGAGGGGGAAGATGGATATGAACGCGGCCAGCGTGACCGCCGCCGCCATCTGGCCGCCATGTACCTCGGAGAAGCGTTCCTGGACCCGTACCGCGGTGGCGAACCAGCCCCACCGCCGGGCCGGGGGGCCGAGCAGGCGCTCCTTTAGGTCCACGGTCTCGGTCTACCCCGCCCATGACGCCAGGAATCGCCGTGGGCCCTGCCCGTGACCGTCCGGGAGGGGACCGGGCGAGGTACCGTCGCTGTGTGGAGCTGGACGGCATCGATCCCAATCGGGTCCCGGCCCACGTCGGCTGCGTCATGGACGGCAACGGCCGTTGGGCCCGAAAGCGGGGCCTGCCCCGCACCGAGGGCCACGCCGCCGGTGAGGAGGCCCTCTTCGACGTAGTGGAGGGGGCTCTGGAGCTGGGCGTCCGATGGTTCACGGTGTACGCCTTCTCCACCGAGAACTGGAAGCGCCCGGCCGAGGAGGTGCGCTACCTGCTCGGGGTCAACCAGTCGATCATCACCCGCCGGCTGGGCCAGCTGCACGAGCGGGACGTGCGGGTCCGCTTCGCGGGTCGGAGGGACTGGCGGGTGCCGAAGAGGCTCATCAAGAGCATGGACGAGGCCCTGGAGCTCACCGAGTCCAACCGCACCATGACCCTCACCATTGCCTTCAACTACGGGGGCAGGGCCGAGATCGTCGACGCCGTGCGGGCCCTGGTGGCCGAGGGCACACCTCCCGAGCGCATCGACGAGAGGGCCATCCGCGCCCACCTGTACCTGCCCGACATGCCAGACCCCGACCTGGTCATCCGCACCTCGGGCGAGTACCGGATCTCCAACTTCCTGCTCTGGGAGCTGGCCTACAGCGAGCTGGTGTTCACCGACGTGCTTTGGCCCGACTTCCGCCGCGAGAACCTGTTCGAGGCGGTGCGGGAGTTCCAGCTCCGGGACCGCCGCTTCGGGGGCCTCGACCAGTGAGCCTGTACCGGGACCAGGGGGTGGTGCTGCGCACCATCCGCCTGGGCGAGGCCGATCGCATCGTCACCCTCATCACCCAGGCCCACGGCAAGGTGAGGGCGGTGGCCAAGGGGGTGCGGAAGACCAAGAGCCGCTTCGGTGCCCGCCTGGAGCCGCTCAGCCACGTGAGCCTCCTCCTCTACGAGGG
Organism: Actinomycetota bacterium; assembly: GCA_030776705.1. GTDB lineage: Bacteria > Actinomycetota > Acidimicrobiia > Acidimicrobiales > JALYHE01. The sequence goes on from JALYHE010000069.1 coordinate 6,495, forward strand.
CAGGGAGCTGGACGTGGTGACGCAGGCCGAGACCCTCGACCACTTCAGGATCCTCCGGGAGGACCTGCACCGGATGGGCCGGGCCACGTCCATGCTGGAGGCGGTGGACCAGGTCGCCCAGGAACGTGAGCCCAGCCCCCGCCTCTACCAGATGCTGGTGGGCGGCCTGCGGGCCCTGTCTGCCCACGACGCCGACCTGGTCGTTCCCGCCTTCTTCTGGAAGCTGCTGTCGCTGGAGGGAGCCCACCCGATCCTCGAGCAGTGCGCCTCGTGCGGGGCCGAGGAGGGTCTGGAGGCCTTCGACCTGGCCGAGGGCGGCGCCCTGTGCCGGAGCTGCCGGCGGGGACTGCCCCTGAGCCCGGAGGCGCTCCGGATCCTGCGGCGGATCCTGGGCGGCGACCTGGCCGGTGCCCTGGGCGAGCCGCCGGGCCCGGCCACCGCCGAGGTCGAGCGTCTGGCCACCCGGGCCCTCGAGGACCATCTGGAGCGCCGCCTCCGGTCGTTGGGAGTGCTCGACCCCGCCTAACCTCGCCGTCAGTGACGAGCTCGTCCCCTCCGCCCGACCTCATGGACAAGGTCGTCAACCTGTGCAAGCGCAGGGGCTTCGTGTTCCCCTCGAGCGAGATCTACGGCGGCTTCCGCTCGACCTACGACTACGGGCCCCTCGGGGCGCTGATGCTGCGCAACGTCAAGGACGAGTGGTGGCGCTCGATGGTCCAGATGCGCGACGACGTGGTGGGCCTCGACTCGGCCATCCTCATGAGCCCCAAGGTGTGGGAGGCCTCCGGGCACCTGGCCAACTTCACCGACCCCCTGGTGGACTGCCGGAGCTGCAAGGAGCGGTGGAGGGCGGATCACGTCCAAGGCGTCTGCCCCAACTGCGGCTCCACCGACCTCACCGAGGCCCGCCCCTTCAACATGATGTTCAAGACCTTCGTGGGGCCGGTCGAGGACGACGCCGCGGTGGCCTACCTTCGGCCCGAGACGGCGCAGGGCATCTTCGTCAACTTCATGAACACCGTGCAGGCGACCCGCAAGAAGCCGCCGTTCGGCGTGGCCCAGGTGGGCAAGTCGTTCAGGAACGAGATAACGCCGGGCAACTTCGTGTTCCGCACCCGGGAGTTCGAGCAGATGGAGATGGAGTACTTCGTCCCCCCGGGGGAGGGCCCCAGGTGGTTCGAGTACTGGTGCCAAGAGCGCCTGCGCTGGTACACAGACCTCGGCATCCCCGCCGACATGCTCCGGCTCCGTGCCCACGACCCCGAGGAGCTGAGCCACTACTCGGCGGGCACGGCCGACATCGAGTTCCAGTTCCCGTGGGGGTGGGGCGAGCTGGAGGGCATCGCTCAGCGCACGGACTACGACCTGGCCCAGCACGCACGCCACTCGGGCGAACGTCTCGAGTACTTCGACCAGGCCAGCGGAGAGCGCTACGTACCCCACGTGGTGGAGCCGGCGGCCGGCGCGGCCCGCAGCATGATGGCCTTCCTCCTGGCCGCCTACCGCCAGGACGAGGTGGAGGGCGAGACCCGCACCGTCCTGCGCCTGCACCACCGCCTGGCCCCCAGCGAGGTGGCGGTCCTGCCGCTCTCCAAGAAGGAGACCCTCGTCCCCTTGGCCCGCGACGTGCTTTCCCTGCTCCAGCCCCACTTCCAGTGCGACTACGACGAGACCCAGTCCATCGGGCGCCGCTACCGCCGCCAGGACGAGGTGGGCACGCCCTACTGCGTGACCGTGGACTTCGACTCCCTGGACGACCGGGCCGTCACCATCCGCGAGCGGGACACGCTGGAGCAAGTCCGGGTCCCCGTCGACAAGGTGGTGGAGGAGCTGGCCTCACGCCTGGGGCCCTGAGTCGGGCCCGCCGGGCTCACCTAGGCTTGTCCTCCATGCCGTACGTCTTCTCCTTCGACCACAAGCACAAGAAGCCGCCCATGAGCCTCAAGGACCTGCTCGGGGGCAAGGGCGCCAACCTGGCCGAGATGACCTCGGTGCTGGATCTTCCCGTCCCGCCCGGCTTCACCATCACCACCGACGCCTGCCGCGCCTACATGGAGGCGGGGTGGCCGAAGGGCCTGTCCGACGAGGTGGCCAAGCAGGTCAAGAAGCTCGAGAAGTCCATGGGCAAGCGGCTGGGCGACGCCGCCGACCCGCTGCTCGTCAGCGTCCGCTCGGGGGCCAAGTTCTCAATGCCCGGGATGATGGACACCGTGTTGAACCTGGGCCTCAACGACGAGTCCGTCGAGGGCCTGGCCAAGCAGACGAGCGACGAGCGCTTCGCCTACGACTCGTACCGGCGGTTCATCCAGATGTACGGCCGCATCGTGCTCGGCGTGGAGGGCGAGCACTTCGACCGCCTGCTGGAGACGGCCAAGGAGTGGGACGGCGTCACCGCCGACTCGCAGGTGTCGCCCGACACCTTGCGCCGCCTGGTGCTCCGCTACCAGGACCTGGTGCTGCGCCACACCGGCTCACCCTTCCCCCAGGACCCGGGTCAGCAGCTGCGCGGCGCCATCGAGGCCGTGTTCAGCTCGTGGAACGGCCCTCGGGCCATCGCCTACCGGATGCGAGAGCGCATCCCGCACGACCTGGGCACCGCCGTCAACGTGCAGACCATGGTGTTCGGCAACCGGGACGACAACTCGGGGACCGGGGTGGGCTTCACCCGCGACCCGGCCACTGGTGCCAAGGGCGCCTACGGGGACTACCTGGTCAACGCCCAGGGCGAGGACGTGGTGGCCGGCATCCGCAACACCGAGCCCCTCTCGGCGCTGGCGGGACGGTTCCCCAAGATCTACAAGGAGCTCCAGGGCATCTTCGAGCGTCTCGAGCGCCACTACCGGGACATGTGCGACACCGAGTTCACCATCGAGCAGGGCAAGCTCTGGATGCTCCAGACCCGGGTGGGCAAGCGCACCGGTGCCGCCGCCCTCCGGATGGCGGTGGACATGACCAAGGAGCGCAAGATCAAGCTCTCTCGGGCAGAGGCGGTGCAACGCATCACCGCCGAGCACCTCGACCAGGTGCTGCACCCGCAGCTGACCGGAGTCGACGCCGCCGTGATCGCCAAGGGCCTGGGGGCGTCCCCGGGCGGCGCCGTGGGTCGCTGCTACTTCACCGCCGACGACGCCGCCGACGCCGCCGAGCGCGGTGAGCGGGTCATCCTGGTGCGGAGCGAGACGTCCCCCGAGGACGTCCACGGCATGATCGTGGCCCAGGGCATCCTCACCGCCAGGGGCGGGCTGGTCAGCCACGCCGCCGTGGTGGCCCGGGGATGGGGCAAGCCCGCCGTGGTGGGGGCGGAGTCGGTCCGCATCAAGGGCGCTTCGTTCACCGCCGGCCACATCACCGTCAACGAGGGCGACACCATCTCCATCGACGGCTCCAGCGGCGAGGTGGTCCTGGGCGAGATGCAGCTCACCGTGGGTGAGCCCCCGGCCGAGTTCAACCAGGTGCTGGAGTGGGCCGACGAGATCCGGGAGGGCAAGCTGGCAGTGCGGGCCAACGCCGACACGGGCCCCGACGCCAAGACCGCCCGCGACTTCGGCGCCGAGGGCATCGGGCTGTGCCGCACCGAGCACATGTTCCTGGGCGAGGACCGCCTGCCCATCGTGCGGGAGATGATCCTGGCCGAGACCGGGGAAGAGGAGGAGGCCGCCCTGGAGCGGCTGCGCGAGGTCCAGAAGGCCGACTTCGTCGAGATCCTCGAGGCCATGGACGGCTTTCCCGTGACGGTGCGGCTCCTCGACCCGCCCCTGCACGAGTTCCTCCCCCGGACCGAGGAGCTGGCCATCAAGGCCGCCACCCACGGCTTGGACGACGAGGAGCGGGCCCTGTTCCGGGCCGCCGAGCTCTGGCACGAGTTCAACCCCATGCTCGGCACCAGGGGCGTACGCCTCGGTGTCATCAAGCCCGGCCTCTACGCCATGCAGGTGCGTGCCCTCATGGAAGCCGCCGCCGAGCGGGTGAAGGTCGGTGGCAAGCCGGTGGTGGAGGTGATGATCCCCCTCACCGTGACCAGAGAGGAGCTGCGCCTGGCCCGCTCCTGGGCCGAGAGCGCCATCGCCGAGGCCACCAGGGAAGCGGGAGGGGACCTCGACGTGCTGATCGGCACCATGGTGGAGACGCCCAGGGCCGCCCTGCGGGCCGACGAGCTGGCCGAGGAGTCGGACTTCTTCTCCTTCGGCACCAACGACCTCACCCAGATGACGTTCGGCTTCAGCCGTGACGACGTCGAGGGCCGCATGATGGTGAGCTATCTCGAGCAGGGCCTGCTCCCGCGCAACCCGTTCGAGACCATCGACCAGACCGGCGTAGGGGAGCTGGTCCGGTTGGGCGCCGAGCGGGGGCGCCAGGCCCGACCCGAGATCAAGCTCGGGGTGTGCGGCGAGCACGGTGGTGACCCCGAGTCCATCGCCCTCTTCGCCGAGGCCGGCCTCGACTACGTCAGCTGCTCGCCGTTCCGGGTCCCCATAGCCCGGCTCGCCTCGGCCCAGGCCGTCTTGGCCGCCGAGGACGTGGCCGCGGCCCCAGACGGCACCGCCTGAGCGTCCCGTCGGGCGCTTAGCGTCCTTGCCGCCGTGGGCATCGTCGAGGAGGACATCGCCCGGGTCCGGGCCGCCACCGACCTGGTGGAGGTGGCGGGGGAGCACATCCAGACCCGCCGGGTCGGGCGTCGTTGGGTGGGCCTGTGCCCGTTCCACGCCGAGAAGACGGCGTCGTTCTCGATCAACGCCGAGGAGGGCCTGTACTACTGCTTCGGGTGCCAGGCCAAGGGCGACGTCATCACGTTCGTGCGCGAGGTCGAGCATCTCGACTTCGCCGAGGCGGTGGAGCGCCTGGCGGCGCGGGCCGGCATCCAGCTCCGCTACGACGACGCCCGCGAGGGACGGGACCGCCAGCGCCGGTCTCGACTGCTCGAAGCCATGGAGGCGGCTGTCGAGTGGTACCACCAGCGCCTGCTCACCTCGCCCGACGCGGCGGCGCCCCGGGCCTACCTGCGCTCCCGGGGCTACGACGGCGACGTGGTGCGCCGGTTCAAGCTGGGTTGGGCGCCCGACGACTGGGACGCCCTGTCGCGGGCCCTGAAGCTCCCCACCGACATTCTCACCGACACGGGCCTCGGGTTCGTCAACCGGCGGGACCGGCACCAGGACGCCTTCCGGGCCCGGGTGATGTTCCCCACCTTCGACGTCTCCGGCGCACCAGTGGCTTTCGGCGGCCGCCTCCTTCCCGGCGCCGAGGGGGCCAAGTACAAGAACTCGGCCGAGACGCCCATCTACTCCAAGCGGCGCACCCTCTACGGCCTCAACTGGGCCAAGTCACAGGTCGTGGCCGTGGGCGAGGTGATCGTCTGCGAGGGCTACACCGACGTCATCGGCTGCTTCCAGGCCGGACTTCCCCGCGCCGTGGCCACCTGCGGGACGGCCCTGGCCGACGAGCACTTCCGCATCCTCAAGAACTTCGCCCGGCGCATAGTTCTCGCCTATGACGCCGACTCCGCCGGCCAGGCCGCGGCCGAGCGCTTCTACGAATGGGAGCAGCGCTACGAGGTCGACGTCGCCGTGGCCGCCCTTCCTCCTGGCTCGGACCCCGGCGACCTGGCCGCTCGCGACCCGGCGTCCCTGGAGGCGGCCGTGGAGGGAGCTACGCCCCTACTCGCCTTCCGCCTCGACCGGGTCATGGCCGGAGCCGACGTGCGGACGCCCGAAGGCCGGGCCCGGGCCGCCCAGGCGGCCATGGCGGTGATAAGCGAGCATCCCGACGCCCTGGTGCGCGACCAGTACCTCATGCAGGTGGCTGACCGGTGCCGAGTGGAGCCCGACCGCCTTCGGTCTGCCATGGGCAGACGGCCCCGGCAGGAACGCTCCTGGCAGGCGCTGGTGGAGCCGCCCCGCCGCGACCCGGGGGGCCCCGAGCTGGAGGCGTTGCGCCTGGCCGTGCACCGCCGTGACGAGATCGTCCCCCGGCTCCACGAGGCGCTCTTCGCCGACGAGCTGCACCTGGCCGCCTACCGCGCGCTCGTGTCCGCTCCGGGGCTACGGGAGGCCATCGACGCGGCCGACCCTGCGGCCGCTTCCCTTTTGCAGCGGCTGGCCGTGGAGGAGGCCGGCGCCGACCCCGAAGACGTGATGAACCTCCTGGTCCACAGAGCCGGCGAGCGAGCTCTGCACGAGCTCGAGGCGGACGCACGCACGTCCGAGGAGCGGGCCCTCGAGCTGGCGCCGACGGTCGCATGGCTCAAGCTGACCCTCGAGCAGCTGCCTGACCCCGAGGGCGCGGAGCGGTTGGTAGCGTGGCTCGCACAGTGGAGCCGAGAGAGAGGGTGAGCCACCACGGCGGGTCGCTCACCGCCGACGACGGGTTCACCAGCGCCTTCGCCGGGCTCCTCGCCAAGGGGCGAGCCCGTGGCGCCGTCACCGCTGACGACGTAATGGCGGTGTTGCGCTCGGTGGAGCTGACCCCCGAGCTGATCGACGCCGTCATCGGGGCGGTGAAGGCGGAGGGGATCACCTTTCTCGACGCCGACGAACACAGGGCCTCGCGCCTGGCCGGCGTCCCCGGTGGGCCTCGGAGGATCGGCGCCTACGACACGCATCACGACGGCGACCGTCCCGCCGGCACCTCCGACCCCGTGCGCCTGTACCTGAAGGAGATAGGCAAGGTCCCGCTCCTCACCGCTCAGCAGGAGGTGGCTCTGGCCCGCTGCATCGAGGCGGGTCTGGCCGCCGCCAGGCGCATCGCCCACCTCGAGGACGCCTACGGCGGCCATTCGCTGATACCGGCCGAGCGGTTGCACTTCGAGGAGCTGCTGGTGGCGGAGGGCCTGGAGGCCAAGCAGCAGCTCGTCAACGCCAACCTCCGTCTGGTCGTGTCCATCGCCAAGCGCTACCGCAACTCGGGGATGGCCTTCCTGGATCTCATCCAGGAGGGCAACGTCGGCCTGATGCGGGCCGTCGAGAAGTTCGACTACACCAAGGGCTTCAAGTTCTCCACCTATGCCACCTGGTGGATCCGCCAGTCCATCACCCGTGCCATCGCCGACCAGTCCCGGACCATTCGCATCCCTGTTCACATGGTCGAGACGCTCCACAAGGTGGGAAGGGCTCAACGACAGCTCGTCCAGGAGCTGGGCCGCGAGCCCACCGTGGACGAGTTGGCCGCCAGGGTCGAGCTGTCTGCGCCCAAGGTGCGGGAGCTGCTGCGCATGGGCCAGGACACGGTCTCCCTGGAGCAGCCCATGGGGGACGACGACTTCAGCCTGGGTGACCTGCTCGAGGACGAGTCGGCCGTGGTCCCTGCCGCCGCCGCGGCCCGCACGCTGTTGAACGAGGCCGTCAAGCAGGCGCTCTCGGAGCTGTCAGAGCGGGAGCGGCAGGTGGTGAGGATGCGATTCGGGCTGGAGGACGGCCACGTCCGCACCCTGGAGGAGGTCGGGAGGGAGTTCGGCGTGACGCGGGAGCGGATACGCCAGATCGAGGGCAAGGTGCTGGCCAAGCTCCGCGACCCTACCCGGAGCCAGCGACTGCGGGACTACCTGGACGAGTAGCGGCTACCCGGCGAGTAGCTGGCTAGGGCGTGGTCCTGCGGAGCGGGTCGTCGGGTGGCGGAGGCGCCGCCGCGCCGTCGGGGCCCTCGCTGTCGCCCAGCTTCGAGTCCACCATGTCCTTGGTGCGCTCGACGCCCAGATCCACGACCTCCTTGGCCCTGTCGGTGGCCGTCTCGAAGGTCTCCGACCGCTTGACCCTGCGGATGACGTCGTTGAGCTGGTCGTAGCGTTCGCGGCCGGCCCGCGCTCCCAAGTAGTACCCGATGCCGAAGCCCATGCCCAGTCCGAGTCGGAATCTCATGGGTCCCTTTCTACCCGCTGCGCCTAGCCCCTACCCATCATGGGCCTCCGGAGAGGACTGGTATGTTCGAACGCCATTCCGGGGTAGCTCAATTGGCAGAGCAGGGGATTGTTAATCCCAAGGTTGCGGGTCCGAGTCCCGCCCCCGGAGCTGCCAAGCTCCAACTTCACTGAGGGCCCGTAGCTCAGTGGTCAGAGCGGGGGACTCAAAATCCTTCGGTCGCAGGTTCGATCCCTGCCGGGCCCACTTTCGGCGGAGCAGATCAGCGACGCCCGGGCGCGTCCTCCGGCGGGCAGTAGGGGATGTTGGAATGCGCCGTGTGCGTGCCGTGGTTCCGGTGAGGCACGCTGGCATGGGCCTGTTCGGTGCGACGGTGCTCACATCCCGTGTGGGGTGGCTCCGGCGGCCGAGGCGGAACCCACCACCAGTGCAGCCACCGACGTGACGATCACGAGGGCCCTTCGCATCTCAGCACCTCTCTCTATGTCCATGCACGATAGGCGCGGGATCAAATGACCACTGAGAAACCTAGCCGTTCTTCGAGGATCTCAACCACCGACCGTCCATGTCGCGATGACCGACCCCCAGGTGGCAGGTCTTCGCGACATGGACAGGCCGGAGCGGCGACCAGGCATCATGGGGTTCTCGGTTAGAGGAGGTGACGGGGATCCGATCTGGTCCACGCCAGGCTCTCTGCCCCATCGTCGTGGGCCGGGACGAGGAGCTCGCCGCCCTGGGTCGGCTGGTCGACGCCGCCCGGGCCGGTCGAGGCGGCACCGCCCTCCTCGTGGGAGAGGCCGGCATAGGCAAGTCTCGCCTGGCCCGGGAAATGTGCGCCCTCGCCTCTGGGCAAGGGTTGCGCACCCTCGTGGGCCGCGCCGTGCAAGAGGGGAGGGCAACTCCCTACCGGGCCGTCTCGGAGGCGATCTTCTCCGCCGTCAGAGGAAGCTCCCCTCCCTCGGCTCCCCAGCTGGAGCCGTTCATGCCTGCCCTCGGGCGCATGGTTCCCGACTGGCGTGCGGCGGGCGAACCCGGTGAGGAGTCGAGCGTCATCGTCGGAGAAGCCGTCCTCAGGCTCCTGCGGTTGCTGGGTGGCCAAAGCGGTTGCCTGCTCGTGCTCGAGGACCTGCAGTGGGCTGACCCCGACACGCTCTCGGTCGTCGAGTACCTGGTGGACAACGTCGGCTCCGAGCCCATCGGCTGCGTGGCCACCATCCGCTCCGACGAGCCCAGCCCGGCCCTGGCCCTGGTTGCCACCCTCCAGTCCCGGCGCAGCGCCGAGGTGCTGGAGCTGACCCGCCTGCCGGACGAGGAGGTGGAGGAGATGGCGAAGGCCAGCGTTGGGGAGGCGGTCCCCGGCAAGGTCCTGGAGGCGCTCCAAGTCCGCTCTGAAGGCGTCCCGTTGCTGGTGGAGGAGATGCTCTCGGACGCTCGCCTGCTGAGCTCTGCCCAGGCGCCGGCGGCCCCCCTCGCACCGGGGGCTGTGCCGCTCTCCTTCGCGGAGACCATCCGACGGCGCCTGGGCACGCTCGGCCCCCGCAGCCGGGCCGTCACCCACGCGGCCGCGGTGCTGGGCAGGGCTTTCGACTGGTCCCTGCTGCCAGCAGTGACCGGCACGGACCAAGAAGCCACGCTGGAAGCACTGCACGAGGCCGTTCGAGCCCAGCTCATCGAGCCCCAACCACCGGGCGCGGGCCACGAGTTCCGCTTCCGCCACGCCTTGATCCGCGACGCGGTGCTGAACGAGCTGCTGCCCCCCGAGCGTGCCCAGCTGGCCCGGCGGGCGGCAGAGGTGGTCGAGCAGGTGGCAGAGGCGGACGCAGAGGAGGCCGGCGGCGGCCATGTCCTGGCGGCAGAGCTGCGGTTGAGCGCCGGTGACCACTTGGCGGCGGCCCGGCACCTGCTGGTCGCCGGTCGCCGGGCTCTACGGCGAGGCGCCCTCTCGACGGCCGAGGCCACCCTGCGGCGAGCCCGACGTCTGGTCGCCGGCGACGAGGACGTCACCCTGGACGTCGAAGATGCCCTCACCGAGACCCTGGCCCTGGCGGCCAAGACCGATGACGCGCTCGAGTTGGGCGAGGCGCTCCTGGGCTCCCTCGAGCGGGTCGGCGCCCCGCCCGGGCGACGGGCCGAGCTCCATCTCACCCTGGCCCGGGCCGCCGACGCCGCCACCAGGTGGCCTCTGGCCCGTCACCACCTGGCCGGGGCCCGCCGTCAAGCCGAGCTCTCGGCCCACCAGGACTTGCTGGCCCGCGTCGACGCCCTTGCCGCCCACGTGGCCATGGGCGAGGAGCGCTTGGAGGAGGCGGTCGAGCTGGCCACGTCGTCGCTCCGCTCGGCCGAGCGGCTGGGCCTTCCAGAGGTGGCGTGCGAGGCGCTGGAGGTCATCGGTCGACGAGAGCGCGTCCTCGACCTGAGGCGAGCGGAGGCCACGTTCAGGCGGGAGCTCGACACCGCCGAGCGACACGGGCTTCGCCTGTGGTGGGTGCGGGCTCTGCACGAGCTGGGCACCATCGACATGTTCACCACGTCCAACCCGGACCGCCTGGTCCAGGCCCGAGACCTGGCCTACCAGTCCGGGGCCCTCTCGCTCGGCGCCACCGTGGACCTGCAGCTGGTCGGCCTCCACGGCTTCCTCTTCGAGCCGGAGCCGGCCATCGAGGCGGGCCGGCGCTGCGTGGAGCTGGCCCGCTCCCTGGGACTCGACCTCGTCCACGTCATGGGACTGGCACAGACCGCCTTCGCGCACGCCATCGCCGGCCAGCGGGACGAGATGGAGGACGCCATAGCCGGCGCCCTGGGTCAGGCGGGGGAGCGAGCCGACGTCATGGCCCTGGTTTGGGGGCACGCCCGAGCTACCTACTCGCTGTTGTCGGAGGACCGTGGCGCGGCGCTGGAGGAGCTGGAGACGGCCATGCAATGGGTGCGTCGCTCGGCCGGATCCACCCCTGGGGTCTTCCCGGCGCTGTGGGCCTTGGTGAAGACGGTGATGGACGACGGGGGAGAGGAGGCCAGACGGGAGGTCCGTGGCCTGGACCTGGCTGCCGTTCCCATCAACCAGGCCCTTCTCGGGGTCGCCGACGCCGTGAGCACCGGACGGGAGGGGCGACGTGAAGAGGCCTACCAGGGTCTCGTGGACGCAGGCCAGATCCTCACCGTCAAGCAGATGCAGGGCATGCGCAACCTCGCCTACCGGATCGCCGCCGAGGCGGCCCTGGAAGACGGCTGGGGGGAACCCGTGGAGTGGCTCACAGAAGCGGCGTCCTTCTTCGAGAGGACCGGTCATCACAAGGTGGCCACGGCCTGCCGCTCCCTGTTGCGCACGGCCGGCGTCGTGCCGACCCGGCGGACCGATTCCGAGGACGTCCCTCCGCAGTTGCGCCCGTTCGCCCTGAGCGAGCGAGAGCTGGAGGTGCTGGGACTCGTGGCCGAGAGGCTGCCCAACAGGGAGATCGCCGAACGGCTCTACATCTCGGTCCGGACCGTGGAGAAGCACGTCGAGAGGCTGCTGGCCAAGACCGGCACGGCCAGCCGCTCCGAGCTGGGCGGGCTGGCCCGCCGTACGGGGGCGAGCGGCGCTGTCGGCCGCCGCTGATACGTAGCCAGCCGGAGACGAATACGTAGTCGTCCCCGATGCGCCGGTGCCCGGCTGCGCTCATGCTCTTCCCAAGTGATGCACGGAACGTGGACACCAGGAGGGCGGTCATGAGTGCAGGGCAGGTGGAGTCAGCAAGAGAGCCGACGGAGGTCGCCCGGGAGCCGCAGGCGATCCATCGGCTCTTCGAGCAGTTCGCCAACGCCGGGGACCTCCCAAGGCTGATGTCGCTCTACGAGGGGGAGGCGACGCTCGTTTCCCAGCCGGGGGAGGTGGCGACGGGCGACGATGCCGTGCGGGGCGCCTTGGGGCAGCTCCTCGATCTGGGGGTCAGGTTCCAGGTCGAGACCAGGAGGGTGGTGCGGGCCGGTGACGTGGCGCTCCTGTCCGCCCACTGGGCAGGGACGGCCGTGGCCCCCGACGGCAAGGAGCTCACCATGTCGGGAACCACGGCGGAGGTGGCGCGCCGGCAGGTGGACGGCACCTGGCTCATGGTCGTCGACGACCCGTACTTCTTGTCATGACCGCGATCGACCTGCCCGCCGTGGAAGACCTCAGGCAGCGCTTCAGGGGAGAGACCCTCCTTCCTGGCGACGAGGGCTACGAGCAAGCCCGCCGGGTGTGGAACGGGGCCGTCGACCGCCGCCCGGCTCTCATCGCCCGTTGCACCGGGGCCGCCGACGTCGTGGCCGCCGTGCGGTTCGCCCGTGACCACGAGCTGGTCGTGTCGGTACGGGGCGGCGGCCACAGCATCCCCGGCTTCTCGGTCTGCGACGGCGGGCTCATGATCGACCTTCAGCCCATGAAGGGCATCCGGGTCGATCCCGCCCGCCGCACGGCCACGGCCCAGCCCGGCCTCACGTGGGCCGAGTTCGACCGGGAGACGCAGGCCTTCGGCCTGGCCACCACCGGCGGGGAGGTCTCCGACACCGGCATCGCCGGGCTCACCCTCGGGGGAGGCATCGGGTGGCTCAAGCGAAAGCACGGGCTGACCTGTGACAACCTCATCTCTGCCGACGTCGTCACGGCCGACGGCCACCTCGTCGCCGCCAGCGAGGCCGAGAACGCCGACCTGCTCTGGGGGCTCCGGGGCGGTGGTGGCAACTTCGGGGTCGTCACCTCGTTCCACTACCAGCTCCACCCCGTGGGGCCCGTGCTGCTGGCAGGTGCCGTCATGCACCCGGGCGAGCGGGCTGGAGAGGTGTTGCGCTTCTACCGGGACCTGGTGGCCGAGGTCACCGACGAGGTGTCCCTCATGGTCGCCTTGGTCACGGCGCCCCCGGCGCCGTTCGTGCCCGCGCCGCTCCGTGGGAAGCGGGTGGCGCTGATGGCGGCCTGCTACGTGGGACCGGTGGAGGACGGGGAGAGGCACCTCGAGCCCCTGCGGGACTTCGGCCCCCCCGCCGCCGACCTCCTTCATCCCATGCCGTACACGGTGCTGCAGAGCATGATCGACGAGGCCAATCGTCCCGGGCTGCTGAACTACACCAAGGCCGAGTGGCTGCGGGAGCTGTCGGACGAGGCCGTCGACGCCCTGGTCGAGCACGCCGCCACGGTCACCTCGCCCATGTCGCAGATCCTCCTCCACCAGATGGGGGGCGCCGTCACCCGGGTGGGCAGGGACGAGACAGCCTTCGCCCACCGGGACGCCGCCTTCAGCCTCACCATCCCGTCCATCTGGGCCTCACCGCACGAGGACCCCACGCCTCACGTCGAGTGGGCCAGGTCGCTGTGGCAGGCCATGCGCCCGGCATCGACGGGGGGCGCCTACGTCAACCACATGGACGGGGACGAGGGCGAGGAGCGCGTCCTCCAGGCGTACGGGCCGCGCACCTACGAGCGGCTTGTGGCGCTCAAGACCAAGTACGACCCGACCAACTTCTTCTACCTCAACCAGAACATCAAGCCCCTAGCGGCCTGATCTAGCGGCCGGGCCGCTGCCCGCGCACTGGACCAGGGACCGCACCGGTAGGTGATCGGTAGGCTGGGGCCGCTTGGTGGGGGACATCGGGATGGCCACCAGGAGATACCTGGGCGAGACAGAGGTCGGCGTGGTGGGCGCAGGCATCGTCGGCCTGGCCGCCACCTACGAGCTGGCCCGTCGTCAGGTGGACGTGCGGTGCTTCGAGCGGGCCGAGCCGGGCAGCGGCCAGTCGGCCGGCCTCACCCGGGTCTTCCGCCACCTCCACGAGGACGGCGACCTCATCCCGCTGGCACGGGAGGCCCGAGAATGCTGGTCTGAGTGGGAGGGGCGGGCCGGGGTGCAGCTCATCGGGAGGGAGGGCCTGCTGGTGGGCGCCCCCGACCCCGAAGCGGCGCGGGCGGACCTGGAGCGCCATGGCGTGGAGGCCCGGCTGGTCCGGGGCCGGGAGCAGGCCGAGGTCCTGCCCGTCTTCGCCACCATCGAGGCGCCGGTGTTGTTCGAGCCGCAGGCGGGGGCCATCAGGACCCGGCCGGCGGTCGAGGCGCTGTCGGGCTGGATCCGGCCCCACCTGGTCCGCAGCGAGGTCCTCGGCATCCACGAGGGCGGGCTGCGAGTGGTGCTGCAGACTTCGGAGGGGCTCTGGCGGTGCGACAGGGTCCTGATCTGCGCGGGCGTGTCGACGCCGGAGATCGCCGCCTCGCTCGGGATGTCCGTCCCGGTCGAGCTGAGGTGTCACGCCAGGCCTGCTTTCGCCGTGCGGCCCGAGCACCGAGGCCGCACCCTGGCGTGCTGGATCGACAAGACGGCCGCCTTCGGCGAGCCGCTGTACGCCGGGCCGGTGGAAGGAGGGGAGCGCTACGTGGTGGGCCTGAGCGGCGTCTCGACCGACAAGGACCTTCCGGCCGGCTCTGCCTACGTACCCCGGGACTTCGACATGACCGCCCACGTCGAGGCCGCGACCAGGTGTGTGGAGAAGGCGCTGCCCGGCCTGGACCCTGAGCCGCTGTCGGTGCGGCTGTGCCACACCACCTCGCTTCCCTGGGGCCCGGACGCCTTCGCCGCCTGGCGGGACGGCCCCGTGACCCTCTTCACCGGGCACAACCTGTTCAAGCTGGCGCCCGTGCTGGGCCGGTTGCTGGGCGACGCGGTGGCGAACGACCGGGTCGACCCCCTGCTCGAGCCTCCCCGCCGGCTCAGCTCGACGGGGTGAGCCCGGGGCTGGCCATCCACGGCTCCGGGACGTCGATGAACCTGAGGTCGCTGAACAGCGACAGCCACTCCTCGAACATGGCCTGCACGTCCGCCGGCATGGGCCGGCTCTCGCCCTCCCTGGCCTCCGCCTCCGAGGTGAAGTAGTCGACGGCGGTGAGGCGGGTGGCGTCGGGCCAGGCCCGCAGGCCGCCGATCAGGTCGGGGCGCACCTGGCGCAGCAGTTCCGCCCCCTCGGCCTCGATGGCGACGAGCCGCTCGGCGTCGCTGACCCGCCCCTGCATCACCTGCACGAAGCCGGCCTGGTCGGAGCCGCCGTCCAGCACCAGGTGCACCCGAGGGCAGTCGTGGACGGAGAGGTCCTCCACGCACCTCGACACCTGCTCCCTCCACCCGCTCTGCTCGAGCTGGCCGGCGACCCGGCGGCCCGCGGCCTCGGAGTCGAAGCGCACGGCGGCGACGAGCTCGCCACCCCGTCCGATCCCCCCGGTGCTGCCCAGCCATCCCTGGTCGCCGGACAGCACGTCGAGCCACCGTCGCCACTGCCGGCGCAGCTCCTGCTCGTCGCCGACCCGCCCCTGGACCACCTGTACGAACACCGCTCCTCCTGACCTCTCGGAGACTAGGCCCCGCCTCCGTTACCGGCGGCGGCGAGCCGGCGCTCGTAGTCGTCGGCCAAGGCCCGAAGGGCGGCGGCGCAGTCGCCGGTGAACGACGAGCCGTGCATCACGGCCAGCGTGGTGGGGGAGAGCTCGGCCAGCCTGCGGACCGTCGGCCCGGCGGCCGCGGTGATGGAGCTGGCCTGGATCACGTCCTCGGTGGTCATGGCCGGCTCCACGATGTCGTCCTCGGTCAGGGCGGCGCCGCCTCCCACGTGGGTGAACAGGTCGCCGCACAGCAGCGTTCCGGTGGTCTCCTCGTAGAGGACACGTGACTCCCAGTTGTGGGGGACGTGAGGCGTGTCGATGTGACGCACCCGCTTGCCACCCAGGTCCAGGACCTCGCCGTCTTCCAGCATCCGGGGCGGCCGGTCAGCCATGTCGTTGATGGACACCATGCAGCCGACGGCCCCGTGGGCCACCTCGGCGCCGGGTGCCGCCGCCAGCCACTGGTTCATGGAGCCGCACTCGTCGGCCTCCACATGGCCGAAGGTGATCCAGCGCAGGCGCTCGACGGGGAGGACCCGGCCCGCCGCCTCCGACACCAGCGGGAAGAGCTGGCGGGGGCCGCAGTGGAACAGCAGGGGCTCGTCGGCGTCGACGAGGAACTGGTTGAAGGTGAACCCGGCCGGGGCCGCGATCTCCGGCACGTAGGTCGACAGGCGGTACACCCCGTTGGCGATCTCGTCGACGTTGGTCTGCATGTTCCCTCCTTGGCTTGGCTGGTAGGGCCATGGTGCGGGACCCGAGCGCCTCCCCACATCGGTGGGAACCACCCAAATAGCCAAAGCGGGCACCCAGTCAGGCACCCCCAACCCCTCGTCCATGTCGCGATCTAGCGCCCCCAGTTGGCACGCCATCGCGACATGAACGCCGGTGACGGTCAGGCGGAGTCGGCGACGCCGGCGCGGGCCGCCACCTCGGCCAGCTGGGCCCGGTTCTTGCCGCCCAGCTTGGACAGGAGGTTGGCCACGTGGCGCTCCACGGTGCGAGGCGACAGGTAGAGGCGAGCCCCGATCTCCCGGTTCGACAGCCGCTCGCCGACCAGGCGTAGCACCTCGACCTCCCGGCTGGTGACGCCCAGGGCGCGCAGCTCCGGGGGTACCTCGGTCTCGCCCCGCCGCCGGGGCACCTTGGCCCCCGCCCGCCTGAGGGCGGCCCGGCACGCCGAGGCCAGCGTCTCCTCGCCCAGGGACTCCAAGGCGGCCAGGGCGCCCCGAAGCCACCCGGCCGCATCCCCCCACCCGTCGTCGTCGGCGGCCTGGGACACCACCAGGTGGCGATGGGCCGCCACACGTTGGGGCGGTCGTAGACCGCCAGCTCGGTCTCGGCGGCCGAGAAAGCGGCCTCGGCCTCGGCGGCCCGACCGGCCCGGCCCAGGGCCACCGCCTCGGCGAAGCCCACGAAGCCCCGATTGACCCTGAAGACCGAGCTGGCCGAGCGCCGAGCCTGCTCCCGGGCGTCGGCGTCGTCGAGCCCCTCGACGGTTCGGAGCAGCGCCCAGAAGCCCATGAACGGGAGGGTCCGGGTGGGGTCCTGGCGGAGCAGATCCACGGCCCGGTCGAGGCAGTGGAGGACCTGGCGCCAGTCGGCCCGGTATAGGGCCAGGAACATGCGAGCCCGGCCCCAGGCCCCGGCCGCCACGTCCAGGTCTCCCGGCGCCGCGGCCAGCGCCTCGGCGATGGACGCCTCCATGGCCTGGTCCCGCCCGGCGACGGCCTCCACGACGGCGACCTGGAGATGGGCCATGCCCAGGGTGGCCAGCCCCAGGCGCTCGGAGAGGCTTAGGCAGCGACGGGCCGCTTCGCGCGCGTCCTGGTAGCGGCACAGGCTGAGGTACACGGCGGCCAGGTGCAGCTCCACCAGGGCGACCGTGGCCAGGGCGCCGGCGTCGGCAGCGGCCCGGCCCGCCTCTAGCAGGCGGTCCTGGCGGAAGTTGTCGAGGAGGTCCACGGTGCCCAGCTCGTGCAGGGCCCGGACCCGCCACAGCGTTAGCCCGTGGCGCTCGGCTGTCTCCAGGGCCCGCTGGAAGTAGCCCTCGGCCACGGCCAGGTCACGGAGGCGGGCGCAGCGGCCCAGCACCTCGAGGCCCTCGCACGCCACCTCGGGCAGCCCGGCCCGCTCCGCCCCGGCCACGGCCGCCTCGGCTGAGGCAACCGCGTCGGGAAGGCGGCCCTCGCCGATGGCCACGTG
>JALYHE010000070.1 GCA_030776705.1 Actinomycetota bacterium
GTGCTGGGTGACTCGGTGGACGAAGGGTCGGGCGACACGGTGGAGCTCCGGGACCACGCCGACGGGGCCAGGCCGGACCTGGACCACCCGGTCCTCGCCGCGCTGGCGGCCAGGGCCTCGGGCCCCCCTCGGGCCAAGCTCGGATGGACCGACGTGGCGTTCTTCGCGGCGCGGGGCATCCCGGCCGCCAACTTCGGCCCCGGCGACCCTGGGCTGGCCCACTCGGCCGGCGAGCGGGTGGAGCGCAGTGAGATGGAGGCCGTGTACGCCGCCCTCGAGTCGCTGCTCCGGGACGGCGGGTAGGAGCTCGAGCTACACGCGGCGGAGCACGGTGACGACCTTCCCGTAGATCGTCACGTCGCGCGGGTCGAGCTCTATGGGGGACAGCCGGGGGTTGGCCGGTGACAGCACCACCTTCGACCCCTTGCGGGAGTACGCCTTCACCGTGCCCTCGTCGCCCGGGATGCCGGCCACCACGATGTCGCCCTTGCGCGCCTCGGACTGCTGGCGGGCGACCACGTAGTCGCCGTCGAGTATGCCGGCACCCACCATGGAGTCGCCCCGGACCCGCAGCATGAACAGGGGCCCTTCCCCCACGAAGTCGCCCGGCAGGGGCAGGACCTCCTCCACGTTCTCTTGGGCCAGCACGTCGGTGCCGGCGGCCACGTCGCCCACGAGGGGAACGTGGCGGGCCGGGCGCCGCTCCACGGCCGCGCCCGAAGACTGGTCGTAGCGGACCTCCATGGCCCGGGGCTTGGTGGCGTCCCGCCGCAGGTACCCCTGGCGCTCGAGCGTGGCCAGGTGGGCGTGGACGGTGGAGGACGACGTCAGCCCCACGGCCTGGCCGATCTCCCTCACCGACGGGGGGTAGCCCCGTGAGGACAGCTCGGCGGCGATGAAGTCGAGGATCTGCTTGCGCTTGCCCGTGAGCACCTGCTCCTCGCTCATGGGAGCACGGTACCAGCGGTGGGCATCCGTGGCAAACATTTGTTCGAGACAACCCTTGACGCGTGGGCCTGGTCGAACGTACGTTCGTCGGTGTCACAGGTTCTCGTCATAGTGGGGGCATGAACATGTACGCACTCCCGGCCGTCCCAGTACCGACCCGAGCAGGACCGGCCCGACCAGTCCCGACCCGGGCAGTACCGACCCGGGCAGTACCGACCCGACCAGTCCCGGCCCGGCCCCCCGGAGGGGCCGCCGGGCGGCGGCGGCTGCTCCTGGCTCTGGTCACGGTGGCGCTGGTCGTGTTTGCCCTGGCGGTCTGGTCGCCGGCGGATGAGGGACCGTCGTCCCCGGCGTCGGCGGTACTGGTCTCGCAACGGTCGTACGTGGTGCGGCCCGGTGACACCCTCTGGTCCATCGTCCGGGCCCTGGAGCCGCACGGCGACGTCCGCCCCCTCGTCGACCGCCTGGACCGCAGCCGCCGGGGCCGGCCGCTTCGGGCCGGCGAGCGCATCGTGCTCCCTTGAGGTGGGGAGCTACCGTGCAGGCGTGCGCTGCCCTGTGTGCGCGAGCACCGAGGACAAGGTGGTGGACTCGCGCACCGCCGACGACGGTGCCGCCACCCGCCGCCGTCGCGAGTGCCTGGCGTGCGGCCGGCGCTACACCACCTACGAGCGCATCGACGAGGCGCCCCTCGTTGTCGTGAAGCGCTCCGGGCAGCGGGAGCCGTTCAGCCGGGCCAAGGTGGTCACCGGCCTGCGAGCGGCGGCCAAGAACCGCCCGGTGGCCGTGGAGCAGCTGGAGGCCCTCGCCGGCGAGGTGGAGGAGGCCCTGCGCCTCGACGGGCCCGAGCTGTCGAGCCAGCAGGTCGGACTGGCCGTGCTGGACCGCCTGCGGTCGCTGGACGAGGTGGCCTACGTGCGCTTCGCCAGCGTGTACAAGGGCTTCGAGGACGCCGGCGACTTCGAACGGGAGGTGGGGCTGCTCACCAAGGCCACTGAGCCCAAGCAGCGAGGCTAGGCGCCCTCGTTCGGCGCTGGCTCAGCCGGGCACCACCACCTCGGCGCTCACCGGGGCCACGCCGCCCAAGCCCAGCGCACGGGCGCCCGCTGCGCTCAGGTCCAGGACCCGGCCCGCCACGTAGGGCCCGCGGTCGTTGACGAGCAGGAGCACCCGGCGGTCGGCCCGGCTCACCACGAGCAGGGTCCCGAGGGGCAGCTCCTTGCTGGCCACGGTCCAGCCCTCCTGGTCGTAGATGGCGCCGCTGGCCGTGGGCCTGCCGTTGAAGCCAGGCCCGTACCAGGAGGCTTCGCCCACCACCCGCTGGCCGGTGGGGCGCAGGCCGGACGGGAGCGGCTCCCCCGGTCCCAGGGGGCCGAATCGGATCCGGCGCATGAGGTCCAGCTGGCGTTGGGTGGCGGCCCGGTGTCGGGGCAGCAGGGCCTGCGGGTCGAGGGGGCTCGGCGCGTAGCCGCCCGGCGAGGGCGAGCCCGGAGGGCCGGCCGAGAAGGTCAGGCT
>JALYHE010000071.1 GCA_030776705.1 Actinomycetota bacterium
GTACCACCCGGCCGAGCGAGCGGGCCGGCTCCGGGTCGTCGACCACAGCTGAGGCCGGCGCGGGGGCGGCGGTACTATGCGGGCGTGGCCGAGCCCCCTTTCGACCTGGACCTGGACCGGCTCCTCGACCTGGACGCCATCCTGGCCGACGACTACCTCGCCGGCCTGGAGGAGATGCCGCTCGACGAGCTGCGCGACCGCCGAGCCGAGTGCTGGGAGGTGGAAGACGCCCTGTCCGTGCTGCGCCGGATGGTGCAGGGGAGGCTCGACATCGTCCACGCCGACCTCCAGCGCCGGACCGGCGGCCTCGAAGGTGGGGACATCGCTCGGCTCGTCGAGCAGCTGCCCGAGATCCTCTCGGAGGGCGGACGGGCGGGCCAGGCCCGGGGGCGCCTTCCCAAGAACATCGCCCCTGACGTCAACTACCGGAAGCTCACTGCCGAGCTAGACCGCATCATCGACGTGGACACCTCGGCCGGCATCCTCGGCATGGGCGACGAGAAGGTCAGGGAGATCGCCCAGGCGCTCGAGGACCTCGAGCGCAAGGTGTCGACCCGGCGACGGGCCGTCCAGGAGCGGATCGACGCACTCCAGTCCGAGGTGGTGCGCCGCTACAAGTCGGGTGACGCCAGCGTCGACGCCCTCTTGGGGTGACGGCGGCTGACCGACCAGCCCGGAAGGGCCGGTGGGTAGGCCCCGGATAGACCGGCCACTACCTCTGGTTGACGGTTGACGATCCGAAGGCTGGCGGTCATCTCCATGCACACGTCACCTCTCGCCCAGCCGGGACGGGGTGACTCCGGAGGCATGAACGTCTACGTGCGTCAGCTCTCCTCGGCCCTGGCCCGGTCGGGTCTCGAGTGCGACGTGTACACGCGGGCGTGGTCACAGGAGCTGGCTCCCGTAGTGGCGGTGGAGCCCGGGCTGCGTGTGCACCACCTCGTCACCGGGCCACTGGACGAGGTCCCCAAGGAGGACCTGCCCGCCCTGGTGGACGATTTCACCGCCTCGCTTAAGGCCCGCATGGCCACCGGCCCCGAGTCCGACGTCATACACGCCAACTACTGGCTCTCCGGAATGGTGGGCCACGTGCTGAAGCACGAGCTCGACGTCCCCCTGGTCACCACCTTCCACACCCTCGCCCGGGTGAAGGGGGAAGGCGACGACGACCCCGACCGGCGGGCTGGGGCGGAGATGGAGGTCATGGGCTGCTCCGATGCCGTGCTGGCCTCGTCCCCCGTGGAAGCGGCCCAGATCAGGTCCCGCTACGGGGCTGATCCCTCCCGCATCGAGGTGGTGGCTCCCGGGGTCGACCACGCCTTCTTCTCCCCAGGGCACCGGCCGCAGGCCCGCCGGGCCCTGGGCTTGTCGACGGCCGGGCCCATGCTCCTCTTCGTGGGGCGCATCCAGCCCCTGAAGGGGGTCGACGTCGCCGTGCGCACGCTGAAAGCCCTAGGTGGCTTCCCCGGGGCGTTCCTGGTTGTCGTCGGGGGCCCGAGCGGCCCAGTGGGCGAGGCGGAGCTGGCCCGAGTGCGGGAACTGGTCGGCGGGCTCGGACTGGCGGGACGGGTGCGCTTCGTCACTCCACAGCCCCACGAGCTGCTCTCCACCTACTACCGGGCCGCCGACGTGTGCCTGGTCCCGAGCCGCTCGGAGTCGTTCGGCCTCGTAGCCCTGGAGGCCGCCGCCTGCGGCACCCCGGTCGTCGCCACCGCCGTGGGCGGCCTGCGCACGCTGGTGGACCACGCCCGTACCGGCTTCCTCGTCGACAGCCGCGACCCTGCCGTCTTCGCCGGCTATGCCGCCGAGGTGCTCGACGACCAACGGCGTGCCGACGAGATGTCCCGCCGGGCCGCGGCCCGGGCCCGCCGTTACTCGTGGTCGACGACCGCCGCCAGGTTGCGCCAGGTCTGCGCCGCCCTCACCGACCGGGCCCTCGTGGAGTGTTGATCCCGGACGGGGGCCGAGCCTTGTCCCCGCCCGGCGGCCGGGGCTAGCTTGAGGGCCGCCTCGGAGCCCGAGGGGCGGAACGGCGCCGTCCGTTCGGGGAAGTGCGGATGACGCCGGGAGGTTCCTCGGGCCCCGGGGCCCGAGGCCCCGGAGCCCGGGCTGGCCGCCGCCCCCACTTCGCCGTGATCCTCTCCATCACGGTGACCGGGATCATGGCGCACGTCCTGATCACCCCGGCACTCCCGGAGATCGCCGAGGAGATGGACGTCCCCGCCGCCCGCCTCGGCCTGCTGGTGGCGGCGGCCACCGCCCCCGGCATCGTGCTGGCTCCCGTGATGGGTGTCCTGGCCGACCGGTTCGGGCGCCGGGAGGTGGTCGTCCCCTGTCTGGTGACCTTCGGCCTGGCCGGAGGGGCGGGCAGCTTGGCCGGCAGCTTCGCCGTGCTCGTCGGCCTGCGCCTCGCCCAGGGCGTGGCCGCGGCCGGTCTGGTCAACCTGGCCGTGGTCGTCATCACCGATCACTGGCATGGCGTGGAACGGGGCCGCCGGATCGGGCACAACATGGCCGCCCTCACCACGGCCGTGGTGGTCTTGCCGCCCCTGGGGGGCGCGCTCACGAGCCTGGGTGGATGGCGGGCGACCTTCCTCCCGTACTGGCTGGCCATGGCCGCGGCCCTCGCCGCCGCCGTGGGCCTACCACCGTCCGGCCGGGCCGAGGGATCGCTCGGCCAGCAGCTGGTGGCGGCGCGCCGGGCCCTGCGGTCGAGGGCGGTGCTGGGGCCCATGCTGCTGGGACTGGTCGTGTTCATGCTGATCTTCGGGCTCTTCCTCACTGCCGTGCCGGTGTACCTGAGCGATCGCTTCGGGCTCGGTGGCGCCGGCCGCGGCCTGGTGATGTCCCTGCCCGCCGTCACCGCCACCGTCGGAGCCCTGTCGCTGGGCCGGCTCAAGACCAGGTCCGGCGTTCGGACAGTGGTCACGAGCGGCCTCGTCCTCTACGCCGTGGGGTTCGCCCTGGTGGCGCTGGTCCCGTCCCTGGTGGCGGTGTGCGCCGGGGCTCTGCTGTACGGCCTGGGCGACGGCCTCAGCATCGCCGCCCTTCAGGACGCCGTGGCCGGGGAAGCGCCCGAGGACAGCCGGGGGGCGGTGGTGGCCACGTGGATGAGCTTCGCCCGGGCCGGCCAGACGGCCGGGCCCGTCCTCGCCGGCACCGGCCTGGACACCATCGGCGCCAGGGCCACCTTCGCCATGGGCGCCGCCGTGGCCGCCCTCGCCTCCTGTGCGCCGCGGTTCCTGGTGCAGTCCCGGGAGCCGTCCGGGATCCTTGCGCCCGGGCCTCGTCGGTAACTAGTTTCATTCTCGCTCACGAGGCTTCTGCGGGGGGAGAGCCTGGGCGTTTCCACTCTCATGGCGAAGACACACACACGTTCGATCGCGCTCGCGCTTCTGGCCATGCTGGTGGCGGCCCAACCGGCCCTGGCCGCCGAGCCCCTTTCCGAGACCCGGCGCCAGCGCGACGCGGCTCGGCAGAAGCAGGCCGCGGTGGCGGCCCAGCTCGACCACCTGAAGGCCTCCGACGGCGAGCTCGAGGCGGCGGTGGGCGTCCTGAACGGTCAGGTCAAGGCCCAGGAGGCCAGCGCCCAGTCCGCGTCTCAGGCGTTGGACGCCGCCATGGCGGCCGTGGCCGGGGCTCAGGCCCGCATCGCTGCCACCGAGAAGAGGCTGGCTCAGCTGCGCCAGGCCGTGGTGGGCCGGGCCGTGTCGGCCTACGTCCGTCCCCAGGAGCAGGCCCTCACCGAGGTCATACAGGCCAAGGACCTGGGCGACGCCAGCCGGCGCAGCACGCTCCTCAACCAGGTCAACAACAACGACCGTGACGTCATGGACCAGCTCCGTTCGGTGGGTCAGGACCTGGTCGAGCAGCGGGCCGTGCTGGAGAAGGCCCGGCGCCTGGCGGAGGAGCGCCGCAGGATCGAAGGGGCACGGCTCGCCGAGCTCCGCCGGGCCCAACAGCAGCGCCAGCGGCTGGCGGCGGCCCTCGACGGCCGCATCGCCGAATACCAGGCCGAAGCGGACCAGGTCGGAAGGCAGGAAGCGGGCCTGAGCGCCCTCATCGCCGCCAAGGAGCAGGTCTTGGCGGCCCAGGCCGCGGCCGCGCCCCGCGGGGCACCGGGCCCGGGCCCGGGTCGAGGGGCCGTCGATCCCGGCGCCGACGGCCGGGTCTCCGGCATGGGCCTCAGCTGGCC
>JALYHE010000072.1 GCA_030776705.1 Actinomycetota bacterium
CACAAGTTCTATTCCAAGTACCAGCACCGGAACGAGTCGTACCACTAGGCGTCCACGGCGTTACCGAGCTTCGAAGACCAGACGAGAACCTGACATCAACGGGGAGTAGCGACAATGTGCTTCAAGAACCTGCCCATCGAGTTTGACGCGAGCGGCAAGGCCCGCCTCCGCGAGGGGGTCAGCGACCCGTACGCAGTGAGCGTCGCCGAGCCGAAGAGCTTCGTACGCCGCCAGGAGGGGCCGGGCGCCCAGCTCGCCGCTCCGCCTCGGCTCCGGGACTGGAACATCGACCCGGTGACCCGGGTCGCCGGTGCCCTGGCCGTGCACACCGTGCTCGACCTGGAAAACCGCAAGGCCGTGGAGGCCCACTCCCAGGCCATGCTGTTCCGCGGCTACGAGATCATTCTCCAGGGCCGCGACCCTCGCGACGCCATCGACATCAGCTCCCGCGCCTGCGGCGTGTGCGGCGGCGTCCACGCCACCGTCTCCTCGCTGGCCATCGAGCAGGCCTTCGGCATCCAGCCCCCGCCCATGGGCCTCCAGTGCCGCAACCTGGGTGAGATCGGCGAGATGTTCTACGACCACCCGCTGCACCTGGGCCTCCTGGCCGGGCCGGACTACTCCACCTCGGTGGTGCAGGTCACCAACCCGGAGCTCATCACCAGGGCCGAGAAGACCCTTGCTCCTGGCGTCGAGGTGCACGGCTACCGCACCGTCAAGGACATCATGGATGCCCTGAACCCCCTCACCGGGAAGATCTACCTCGAGGCTCTCGAGTACACCCGGATCGGGCGGATCATGTGCATGATCATGTACGGCAAGTACCCGCACCCGTCGACGCTGGTGCCCGGTGGCGTGTCGACCACCATCAGCACGTCGTCGTTCAACGAGTACTACACCCAGCTGGGCAAGATCTTCGACTGCGCCAAGATCCACGCCGCGGTTTGGGACGACCTCATGGACTTCTTCCTCGAGGCCAACCCTGCCTACGCGGCCGTGGGCGAGCGGCCCATCAACCTGGCCCAGACCGGCATCTGGGACGAGGTCGAGGCCTACGACGCCACCTACGCCAACTGCAACGCGTGGGGCAACCGTCGCTACTCGATCCCCGGCATGATCATCGACGGCGAGTTGGTCACCACCAACCTCACCGACATCAACATGGGCTTCGAGGAGTTCGTCCAGCACTCGTTCTACGACGACTGGAGCCAGGCCACCGGGCCACGCTTCCGGGCCGACTCGCTGGGCAACCCCATCTCGCCCAACCACCCGTGGAACAAGACCACCATCCCGAGGCCCCAGGGCAAGAACTTCAAGGAGAAGTACAGCTGGGACACGGCGCCCCGCTGGGATCGCCAGGTGGTCGAGACGGGCGTCTACGGGCGCATGTGGACCACGGCACTGGCCGGCAAGCTCGGTGAGAACCCGTTCATCGAGTCCACCGGTGACGGCCTGCGCATGGTCATGCCCCGTCACCAGCTCCCCGAGACCGAGCTGTTCTGGAAGGTCCCGGAGCGGCTCAACGCCCTGGAGCGCAACCGGGGACGGGCCTACGCCATGGCCTTCACCTCGGCCATCGGCATGGTGATCCTGCTCAAGGCCATGGAGGCGTGGCGCAAGGGCGAGACCCGGGTCTCCACCCCGTACAAGGTCCCCAAGGACGAGCGGGTCGCGGTGGGCTTCTGGGAGGCCGGCCGCGGCTGGCTGGTCCACCACGTCCACACGGACAAGGGCAAGATCGTCAACTACCAGATCACCACTCCGTCCACCTTGAACGCGTCCCCCCGGGACCCGTTCGGCCAGCCCGGCCCGTACGAGCAGGCCGTGGTGGACACGCCCATCCTCGAGAGCGTGCCCGATGACCAGGTGAAGGGCATCGACGTCCTGCGGGCCATCCGCAGCTTCGACCCCTGCATGCCCTGCACCACCCACATGGACACCGGGAAGGGAACGATCGTCCGAGAGATCAACTCCTGCGGCTGCACGCTGGAGTAGCCCCCGGGCGACAGACAACCAACCCAACCGAGACACCGATGACCGATGCCGCCCCCGTGCTGGTGGGCGGCATCGGCCTTCCCTGGCTCCGGGACCTGGACTTCGGCACGCAGTTCATACGGAGGGTCGAGCACCTCGACTGGCCCGACAGTGTGCTCGTCGAGGATCTCTCCTACGCCGCTCACCGGGTGCTGCACCGCCTCCAGGAGCTGGCCCCGGCCAAGGTGGTCCTGGTGGGCGCCATGCCCCGAGAGGTCGACCCGCCGGGCACGGTCCGCCGCTACCCCCTCGATCTCACGCCCCCTCCTGACGAGGAGGTGCAGGAGCGGCTCGGGGAGGCGGCGGGCGGCATCATCGACCTCGACCACACGTTGGCCGTGGTCCGATACTGGAAGGCTTTCCCGCCGGATACGGTTGTCATCGAAGTAGAGCCCGCCGATCGCTCGTTCGGGCTGGGTTTCAGCGAAGAGGTCGAGGCGACGGTCGATACCATCCTCGCCATGGTGCGCGAGGAGGTCGGCTCAGCCGCCCAGGAGGTGAGCACATGAGCACGAGCGAGCAGGCCCAGGGCAGCGAGGAGCTGGCCTTCTCGGAGGTCCCGTACCGCATCAGCGAGCTGGCCCAGGAGCTGATGAACCACCCCGACGAGTCGGTGGCCGAGAAGGTCACCGAGCTCCTCGAGTGGTACGACGCGTTCCACCGTGACGGGTTGGGCCAGCTGGTGGACATGATCCGCCAGTGGCGGGGCGAGATATTCCTGGAGTCGGTGGCCCGGGACGAGGTGGCCGGGACGCTGCTCGAGTTCTACGAGCTGGGCGAGAGTCCCGACGCCAAGGCCGAGGCCGAGGCGGCGGTGGCGGCGGCACTGGAGGAGGTCCGCCCGGTGGTGGAGTCGCACGGCGGCGCCCTCGAGGTGGACAGCATCGTCGACGGCGTGGTCAAGGTGCGCATGAAGGGCACGTGCGACGGCTGCCCCAGCTCGTCGGCCACCCTCACCTACGGGGTGGAGGAGGCGCTGCGCAAGCACTGGCCCGACTTCCGGCGCCTCGAGCAGGTCGACGCCGCCGAGGAGGTCGACGAGTCCAAGGCCGACCTCACCTGCGTCACCGCCCCCGCCGACACCGACACGGGGGTCCCCGAGCCGCAGGAGCCTCTCCTGCAGATCAGGGGTCACGAGGGCAGATGAGCGGCAACGAGCGGACGTCCTGATGCCGCTCGGCGACGGCGGACTGGTGTTCGAGGCACGAGCCCTGGCCCAGAGCCACCCGCTCACGCCCCTGGCCAAGCGCTACATCGACCGGGCCGTCGCCGAGCAGCGCACGTCCCAGCCCATCGCCGAGATCGGCATCTGGGCCGGGTACGCCCTCACCAACGGCTACTGCCTGCGCCGGGTGGAGGAGAACGCCGCCGGCCTCCGGCTGGCCCCCATGGAGGATGCCGAGGCAGACCTCGACCGGTTGGACGAGGAGGCGGGGCGGATCGCCGCCGACCTGCGCGCCGGCGACGCCAGCCAGCACATCCTCGGCGACGACGAGGCGACGATCGCGGCCCTGGACCACATCATCGCCGGCGAGGTCGAGCGTCGCCTCGACCACTGGCGCGACAGCGTCGACGACGCGGCGTGGGCCGAGCTCGAGGAGTACATCACCTGGTGGGCCGTGAAGGGCTACGCCCTGCGGGTGGCCGAGATGTCGACGGGAGCGTTGGCGTGACCAAGGTCCTGGTGGCAGGGGTGGGGAACGTGCTGCGGGCCGACGACGCCTTCGGCGTCGAGGTGGCCCGGCGGCTCGCCGACGTGGCACTGCCCGAGGGCGTGCGGGTGGTGGAGACCGGGATCGCCGGCATCGCCCTGGTCCAGGAGCTCCAGGAGGGATGGGACGCCCTGGTCGTGGTCGACACCGTCGACCTGGGGCGTCCGCCCGGCACGGTGCTGTTGATCGAGCCCGACGTGGTGGACGTCGACTCGCTCACCTGGGACCAGCGCCACGACCTGCTGGCCGACATGCACCTGGCCACGCCCGAGCGGGCCCTCATGCTGGCCCGGGCCCTCGGCGTGCTGCCCTCCCGGGTGCTCGAGGTCGGCTGCCAGCCCGACGACGCCCATGCCGTGGGCGAGGGCCTGTCGGCACCGGTGCTGGCTGCCGTCGACGTGGCCGTGGCCGAGGTCGTGCGCCACGTGGGCGAGCTCACCACGGACGACGTGCCGGCCGCTTGACCGACCGGCGGGAGGTGATCGAGGCCCTAGAGGCCCAACTGGCCGAGACCCCGCGGGCCCGGCGGCCCCACGAGCACGCCGTCATCGCCTACCGGCTGGGGCTCGCCTACGCCGAGGCGCCGGTGGGGAGCGCCACCGAGAGCCTGCGCAGGGCGCTGGCCTGCTACGACGTGGCGGCCGCCATCTTCGACCCCCGGTTCGAGCCCGTCGAGCACGCCCGGGTGCTCAACGCCGCCGGTGCGGCCCAACGGGCCATGGGCGAGCGGCGGCGGGCGGCTGGGCTGTTCGAGAAGGCGGCCCAGCTGCTCGAGGGCCGGGAGCGGGGCGCCGAGCGGGCCGCGGCGCTCAACAACCTGGGTCTGGCCCGCACCGAGCTGGGCGAGCTGGAGGCGGCGGTGGAGGCCTTCGACGCTGCCGTCGAGCTGTTCGACACGTCGTCGGCCGAGGGACGGCGGGGCCGGGTGAGCACGTTGCACAACCGGGGCCAGGCCCACGCCGCCATGTCCGACGAGGATGGCCTCGAAGCGGCCCTGGCCGACTACGAGGAGGCCAGGGCCGACCTGGACCCCGACGAGGCCCCCTACCACCACGGCCTGGTCAGCCACAGCATGGGGGTGGCCTGCAGCGCCCTGGCCGGCCTGCGCCCTTCGGAGCGCGAGGCCCTGGTGAAGGAGGCGATCAAGGCCTTCCACGAGTCGCTCACCGTCTTCACCCGGGGCGCCTTCCCGTTCCAGTACGCCCTGGCCAAGCACAACCTGGGGCTGGCCCACGCCGCCCTGGGAGGGGTCATGAACCTGCGCCGGGCCCTGGCCTGCTTCGAGGACGCCGTGGCCGTGCTGGACACGAGGATCCACGCCGACGCCTGGCGACAGGCCTATGCCAGTCTGGAGCGCACCGAGAAGGAGCTCGAGAGCACCGCTCCGGGAGCGGGGCGGGCCGACCACTTCGCCGCCCTGGTCGCCGGCTCCCGCGCCGACGACCGGACGGCGCTGATGCGGGAGCGCCTGACCCGCCTGCTCGAGCTGCCCGACCCCACCCGCCGCTCGGCCCTGGCCGAGCTGGCGCTGGCCTCGGCCCGCCTCGGGGTCGACCGGGCCCGTGAAGTCATCACGGCCGAGCTGAGCGCCCTCATGGAGCTCCCCAACGAGTACCTCGAGGTCGCCCTGCGGGCTCGCCTCGGCGCCCATGGCCTCCTGGGCGAGGCCGAGCGGGAAGATGCCGACCGGGCCCTCGACGCCGCCATCGGCGACGCCCTGCAGGGGCCCCAGCGCATCTTCGTCCGGGACTTCTTGTACTCGCTGGACTGGGAGCGACCATGACCTCCACCGAACGCCGATGAGCGAAGCGCCGGGCCAGGCGGTCGAGACGACGCGGACCTTCATCGAGGCCGTGGCCTGGGGAGAGCACCACACCGTCTGGGAGATCCTGGGGCCCGAAGGGCGCAAGACGGTGCTCCGGGTGGCGGTCAACCAGGGCATGGACGAGGCGCTGGCGGCCCGGCTCCGGGAGGACACCGCAACCAGCGGCGAGCTCGACGAGTTCCTCGTCGATCTGGTCAACGGCCTGCGGGCGGACCTGCTGGGCGCCGATCTCGACGGCCTGGAGTACGAGCTGGACGCCGAGCCACCGGGGCCGGGCCAGGCCCGGGTGGAGCTCGTGGCCCCAATGCCTCCGGAGCTGGGCGGGGGCCTCCCCGTGGGCTCGGCCGAGCTCTCCCACGACGGCGACAGGTGGCGGGTCGACCGCCTGGTGCCCCGCCGGTCCGTCTCCGCATGAGGACCCGGCCGTGAGCGGGCCCGTGGTGGAGAGCGAGCGGTTCGGACGGGCCGTGCGGCACTTCCAGGTGGCCATCTCGGCCGGGGCCCAGGCCCTGGCGTGGGCCCGCCAGGAGGAGGCCCCCCACGGGGCCACCGTGGTGGTGGACCGCGAGATCAGCCCGCTCGGCCTCCGGGGCCGGATGTGGCACGCGCCGGCCGAGTCCACACTGGCCTGCGCCGTCGTGCTGCGACCCCCCGTTCCCGCCGAGGAAGGGGACTCCGCCTGGCTGGTGGGCGCGCTCGGGGCGCTGCAGGGCGCCGAGGCGGCCACGGGCGCGGCGCTGTCGACGTGGTGGCCCGACACCGTGATCGACGCGGACAGCGGCGAGCCGGTGGTGGGCATCAAGGCCGAGGTCCAGCTCGGGCCGGGGCAGGTGCGCAGCGCGGTGGTCACCCAGCGCTTCGACCTTGAGCGCCTGGGCATCGACCCCGCCCGGCGGGACGAGCTGCTCGAGGCCGTGGTCACGGCCCTGGACGGGGCGGGCGAGGCCCTCGGGGGCGATGGCGGTACCGGGGACGTGGCAGCCGCCTACGAGGGCCGCTGCGCCCTGATGGGGCGGAGGGTGAAGATCCGCCTGCTGCCCCGCGGCGAGTCTCGCGGAGTGGTGGCCGGGGTGGACCGCACGGCCAGGCTGGAGCTCAAGTCGCCCACGGGGATGGTGGAGCGCGTCACCATAGACATGTTTCGGGAGCTGGAGGCGCTGTGAGGGGCGTCATAATGGGCGTCGGTTGATCGGAGGAGGGGTGGCCAGGCCGGCGAAGTCATCGAGCGGAGAGGGAGGGGGAGGCGCCGAGGACTTCCGCGCCCGCAGCCTCCTGCGCCCGGCCATCCTGCTGCTCCTGAAGGAGCGGGAGAGCCACGGCTACGAGCTGGTGAGCCGCCTGTCCGAGCTGGGCTTCGACGTGCCCGACTTCGGTGGGCTCTACCGGGCCCTGCGGGCCATGGAGGACGAGGGCCTCATCACCTCCTCGTGGGGCACCCCCGAGCGGGGCCCGGCCCGGCGGGTCTACGCCCTCACCGCCGCCGGCGACGTGCACCTGCGCCAGTCCGCCCCCGGGCTACTCCACCAACGACGCACCATAGGCGGGCTCCTGGACCGCTACCGGGGACTTGTGCACAAGGAGCGCCGTTCCCGCCGCCACCGCCGGAGGGTCCTCGTGGTCGAGGACGACGACGACATGCGCCACACCCTCTGGGTGCTGCTCGAGCAGCGCAAGTGGGTGGTGGAGGAGGCCCCCGACGGGGAGACGGCCATGGCCCGCTGGACCAAGAATCCCCCCGAGATCGTGGTCCTGGACCAGCGCCTCCCTGACACGCCGGGGATCGAGGTCGCCCGACGGCTCCGTGAGGACGGCTACCAGGGCCACATCTTGCTGTACTCCGCCTACCTGAACCCCGAGCTCGAGGAGGAGGGCAAGGCCCTGGGCGTGCACAGCCTCCGCAAGGCCGACATCGACGAGCTGTTCGAGGCCCTAGCCGCCTTCGAGCAGGACGACGAGGCCGACCGCAAGGCCCTCCGCAAGGCCCGGCGCTAGCCAGCTCAGGTCCGCCCCTCGGGGCCGGCGGCCAGGGCCTCGGGCTCGGCGTCGGCGGGCTGTGAGCCCGATCCGGGAGCAGGTTCCGTGTCCGTCTCGACCGGTGCTGTCAGGGAGGGGTGTATGGGCAGCACGACGGTGAAGCGGCTCCCGTAGCCGACCCTGCTCTCCGCCCTCAGCTCCCCGCCCTGGGCCTCGATGACGGCACGGCTCACGTACAGCCCCAGGCCGCTGCCGCGGGTGCCCTCGGAGGCCGCGCCGCGGTGGAACTTGAGGAACGCCCTCTCCAGCTCGTCGGGGGACATGCCCTGGCCCCGGTCGATGACGGCGATCTCCACCGCCTCGTCGGTGGCCCGGGCCTGGACCGAGATGGGGGCGTCCACCGGGGAGAACTTCAAGGCGTTCGAGACCAGGTTGGTGAGCACCTGGTCGAGGCGGTCGGGGTCGACGAAAGCGGGGGGGAGGTCGTCGGCGACGATGACCTCGAGGGGCCTCCGCCAGCCGACGTCGGACTCCACCCGGCGGATGGCCGCCACCACGTCGGTGAGGCTGGGCCGGACCTCGATGGGTCGACCCGCCTCCAGGCGCGAGTAGTCGAGGAACTGCTCCACCAGCCGGTGCAGCTGGGCCCCGCGCCGAGCCATGCTCTCGTAGAGCCCGGACCGGTGCTTGGGCTCGAGGTTGTCCACCGCCTGCAGGGCCCGGATGGAACCCAGGAGGACGGCCAGGGGCGTCTGCATATCGTGCGAGAGGGCGGCCAGGAGCTCCTCGCGGAGCCGCGCCGCCTCCTGGGCGCTCTCGAGCTGGGAGAGGGCGGCTCTCAGCTCGGCGTTGGCCACCACCAGGGCCAGCCGGGCCCCGACCTCCTCGGCCACGGTGACCAGCCGGGGGCCGATCCCGGCCGGAGCAGGCGAGCACAGGACCATGTTTCCGAGCGTGCGCCCCCCAGCCACGAGCGGCACCACGGCCAACGACCGCACACGGGCCGGGAGGGCGGACGGCGGCACCAGCGGCGAGCCCGGGCCCACGACCGGGAGGCAGACGGAGCGGGAGCCCCGGAAGCCTGTGGCCGGCAGGGAGCCTCCCTCGGAGGTGGCGGAGCCGAGCGCAGCCAGCTGTCGCACGTCCGGTCCTTCCTCGGGCCAGGCCGCCACCCGTTCCCCGGAGGGGCCCGGGCGCACCATGATGGCCACGTCGACGCCTAGGGACTCCGACAGCGACCGGCACGTGTCCGCCAGGTCTGCCAGCGGGTCGGCCTGGTGGGCCAGCTGGTCACCGATCTCGCCCAGCAGCTTCCAGGCGCCGGCGGCGGTGATCCGCCCGCCGGGTGCCCCCGCCTTTGGCGGCCGCCGGGTGCGCCCCAGCCCGTGGTGGGGAAGGGCTGGGCTGCCGAAGCGGCGGCGCCAGGCGGCCTGACGTTGCAGGCAGGCCAGGGCCAGGGCTTCGAGCAGTCGTGGCTCCCCGGCCGTCCCGGCCACGTCCTGAGCCGAGCCTGCGGTGGTCACACGACATGTATAGCGGTCCCGCCGTGACAGAATGCAGGGTAGGACGCGGACGAAAAGGAGACCGCCATGAAGATGGGCGTCGTCGGGAAGGGAGGCACGGGCAAGACCACCATCTCGGCCCTGCTGGCCCAGACCTACGCCCAGCAGGGGCGTCGGGTCCTAGCCGTGGACACCG
The DNA here is from genome assembly GCA_030776705.1 of Actinomycetota bacterium. Classification (GTDB taxonomy): domain Bacteria; phylum Actinomycetota; class Acidimicrobiia; order Acidimicrobiales; genus JALYHE01. The sequence goes on from JALYHE010000072.1 coordinate 9,244, forward strand.
ACTCCAACCCGAACCTGGGCCAGAACCTGGGCCTCGACCTCGAGGACACCGACCGCGTCCCGCTGCTCCCCCGCTCGGTGGTGGTGGGGGGCGGCGACGGGGCCACCACCCCGGCCGAGCTGATCAGGCAGTACGGCGTGCCCACGCCCTCGGAGGTCACCATCCTCCATGCCATGCGCGTCACCCAGGCAGGGGCCGGCTGAACGTGCGGTAACCACGCTGCCGTGCGCAGCCTGCTGGGGACCGCCATAGAGGAAGAGGCCGACGTCACCCTCGTCGACATGGAGGCCGGCCTCGAGCACCTCAGCCGCTCCGGAGGGACCCTCGCCTACGCCGACGTTCTGCTCATCGTCATGGAGCCGAGCCGCAAGTCGATCCTCACCGGGGCCCGCACCATCGCCCTGGCCGAGGAGCTGGGCATCCCCAGGGTCTTCGGGGTGGGCAACAAGGCCCGCCTGCCCGACGACGCCCAGTTCTTCACCACGGTGGCCGCCGAGTACGGGGTGCCCCTGGCCGGCGTGGTGCCCCAGGACCCCGACGTGATCGAAGCAGACCGGCTGGGCAGCGCCCTCGGCCCCGACCAGGCCCCGGCCGCCCGGGCCGCGGTGCTCGAGATCGCCAACTTCGTGGACAAGGAGCTGGTAGGCGCCGGCTGAGCGGAACCGCCGCTTGCATTTGATCACTCGGACGCGACACGGGTGGGTTCGAGTGATCAAACGGTATCGGGCTTCGGCGTGGGCGGCACTTTCCCCAGCGGCCGGTGGGGCCTATGATCACGGTGCCGGTGATACCGGTACAACTTTTGGAGGTGTGCAATGTGGCTATGGTGGGTCGCCAACGCGGCGCTGATCCTGGTGGTGGCCCCGGTGGTGGTCTGGCTGGCCAACAAGCTCCTGCGCCCGGCTCGGGAGATCCTCGAGTACTCGAACGACATCCTCGACCACGGGCTGGCCCTCACCGGGACGCTCGACGCCCTCCCGAACCTGGAGCGGACGCGCCAGCTGGCGGCTTCGGCCAACCAGGGGGTGGGCCGCTACGGCTCGGCCCTGCGCCGTGTTCTCTAGGCGCATGTCGGCTCTACCACCACCGATCGAGCAAGTTGTGAGGAGACAAGGAGGGCATCGTGGGTCCTGAGGCAATCGTGACCATCATCGGGGTGGCGGTGATCGTGGGGGCGCTGGCCGTCTACCTGATCATCATCGCCGGGATCCTCGTGAAGGTGAGCTCCAACCTCTCCCGGATCCTGAACGAGGTAATCCTCGACATCGCCAACAAGACCGGCAACGTCGGCCCGGTCGTGCAGTCCATCGCCAACGACGTCGCCAACATCGAGCAGTCCGTGGCCTCGCTGACCTCCGGCGGCGGGGGCGCCCAGGAAGAAGAAGAGGAAGAGCAGTACATGGTCGAGGAGGAGTACGTGGAGGAGGAGGAGCCGGCCGTGGCCGAGCGGCCTCGCCGCCGCCGCCGGGTGCGGGCCAGCCGCTAGGCGGAGCCCGCCGGGCACCCCTCCCTCCCTCCCTCCTTCGCCGGCCGGCTCCCCGCCGGGAGGGTACGGCGAATATTCGGGGACGCCGCCTCGTCTCCTAGACCAGACTTGACGAGCATGGCGACGTCCTTCGAGGACTTCCACCGGGACCGGGCGCGGCACGCGCTCCATTACGCGCGGGCCGTGCTGGGCTCCGACTCGGCCGAGGACGTCTGCCAGGAGGCCTGGATCAGGGCGTGGCGGGCCTGGGGCACGGCCGACCCCGACAACCTCGACGGCTGGTTCCTCACCATCGTGCGGAACTGCTGCATCGACCGTCTCCGCTCGAGACGCCCCACCACCGTGGTAGACGAGACCGATCTGGCCATCGTGCCGCCCCCCGAGGACGCGGTGGTGACCGCCCTCGAGCTGGCGTCGGCGTGGGTGCTCCTGCAAGAGCTGCCGCCCGCCCTGCGTGAGGTCCTGTGGCTGCGGGAGGTCATGGACCTCTCCTACGCCGACATCGCCGAGGTGCAGGGGGTGCCCGTGGGGACGGTGATGTCTCGGTTGCACTCAGCTCGCAGGCGCGCCAGCCGCCTGGTGGGGAAGAGGACCTGACATGGCACTGCGTCGGCATCCCTCCGGCCCCCACCTCGGCGCCTGGTTCGACGGCGAGCAGACCGACGAGACCGTCGGGCCCCACGTGGCGCGGTGCAGCCGATGCCACAGGCGCCTCTCCGAGATGGCGCGGGTGCGGGCGTGGATCCGGGCCCAGCCCTTCTTCGCCATGGGAGACGAGCCGGCGGCCACCGCCCCCCTGCGCAGGTGGCGGCCTCTGCTGACGGCGGCGGCCGTGGTGCTGGTCGCGTTGCTGCTCGGCCCCGGGGCGCCCCGCGCCGCCCGCACCGGGGGAGAAC
>JALYHE010000073.1 GCA_030776705.1 Actinomycetota bacterium
TGCTCTGGAGCAGGCCGGCCAGGGAGTCGGAGTCCGACCTCAAGACGCTGATCTGGAGCTCGAAGTCGGACACGCGGGCCCGCAAGCCGTTCACCAGTGCCTGCTTGTGGGCCTCCTCGCCCATCGCCTGCCGGCGGGTGGCGTCGAGCTCCGAGCGCACCGCCTCGAGGGCCGACCGGCGGGCTATCACCACGTCCCGCTGGGCCTTGGCCTCGTCCTTCCTGGCCTCCACCGAGCCCTGGAGATCCTCGGTGGCGTCCCGCATCTGCCGGTACCGCTCCACCACCCTCTTGCGGGCCTCGGCCACCGACTCCAGGTAGCTGGACGTGGTGGCCAGCTCCCTCAGGTTCCCCGACCGCAGCAGGGTGTCGGCGGTGCTGGCCGAGGGGTTGCCGAGGTAGGCGGACACGGCCTGGGCCCGAACCTCCTGGCGGGCCTCGGCCAGCCCGTCCCGCGCCCGCCCGAGGTCCATCTGGGTGCGCACGAAGCCAGCCTGGACCACCTCCAGGCGAGCCTCGGCTGCCCTGGCCTCGCCTTCGACGCCCGCCAGCTGCCGGTCGAGCTCGGCCACACGGCCGTCGATCTGGCCGCGGCGGGCCTCGGCCTGGTCCAGCTGGTCGAGCACGGCGGCCTCCTCGGCCGAGGCCTGCGAGACCTGGTCCCGCAGGCTCTCGATCCTCGCCGTGACCTGGTCGCTCTGCTCGGCCTCCCGCCTGGGCGCTGCCGCGGCGCGCTGCGCCCCCGTCAGAAGAACGAGGGCGGCGAGGAACAGACCGAGGGTGCGCCGGTGCACCCAGGAAGGATCGACCGGTCAGCGGCGGGCTTGAGCCACCGGCCCCCACCCGCGTTTGATCACTCGACTCACCTATGGCGCGTCGCGGTGATCAAACCCGCTTCGGGGGGAGGGGGTCAGACGTCGAGGAAGCGACGCACGGCGAAGGCGGAGCCCACCGTGCCCAGCATCATCCCGGCCAGGAGGACGAAGATCCCCGTGCCGATGACGTCGCCGCTGGGCGGGAGCAGCTGGTTGCCCAGGGTGTTGTCGCCCACCGCTCCGGCCAGCAGGTTGCGCACCACGGCCACCACGGCGAAGGCCGTGCCCGCGCCCACCAGCCCCTCGACCATACCCTCCAGCATGAACGGCACCCGGATGAACCAGTTGGTGGCGCCCACCAGCTTCATGACCGCCACCTCCCGGCGGCGGGCGAAGATGGCCAGCTGGATGGTGTTGAGGATGAGCAGCACGGCCGAGAGCACGAGCACACCTGCCACGGCCACGATGCCGATCTGCAGGGCTCGGGTCACCTTGAGCAGCGTCTCCACCACGTCCCGCGCGAAGACGACCTCCTTGACCCCGGGCTGGTTCTTGAAGCGGTCGCCCACCGTGTCCACGAACTCGGCCCTCTTGGGGACGATCCGGTACGAGGGCGGGAGGTCCTTGGGCTCGACGCTCTCCACCAGGTCGGGAGAGTTGGCGAACATGCGCTTGAACTCGTCGAAGGCCTCCTGCTGGTTGACGTAGGTGAACCGCTTGACCTCTGGCGTCTGGGCCAGCTCCCGCTCGATGGCCTCGCTCTGGCTGGGAGAGGCGTCGGGCAGCATGAACACGGACAGCTCCACGCCGCCCCGCCACTGGAGGCTGGCCTTGGAGACCCCCTGCTTGAGCAGGAGGGCTCCGCCCACCAGGGACAGCGACACCGCCACCGTGAGGACGGCGGCGCAGGTCATGAGGAAGTTGCGCCGGAGGTTGGTGACCGTCTCCCGGACGACGTAGTCGAAGGACAGTCCCACCTAGCGGTGCCTCCGCTGCAGCGCGAAGCGGGCGACGCACACGGTGTGGTGGACGAGGAGGACGAAGACGCCCGCCACCGCCACCAGGGCGGCGACGGTGACCCACATGGCCCAGCGCCACGTCTCGGCGGCCGAGGAGGCGACCACCACGGGGGAGCCATCCGGAGCGGTGCGCAACACCGTCCCGGGAGCGGCGTCGGGGACGGCCCAACCGACCACGAGCAGCGCGACCAGGACCACGGCGGCGGCCAGGGCGGCTACGAAGAACTGGCGACGGATCAAGGCCTCGAAGGTGGTGGGGGGCCGGGAGGTCACGCTCCGTACCCGTACACGCCCCGCACCTGGTCGCGCACCACCGTGCCGCGGTCCAGCTCGATCACCCGGCGGCGCATGGTGTCGACGATGCCCTTGGAGTGGGTGGCCATCACCACCGTGGTGCCGGTGCGGTTGATGCGGTCCAGCAGGCGCATGATGCCCACCGTGGTGTTCGGGTCGAGGTTCCCGGTGGGCTCGTCGGCGAGCAGGATGAGCGGCCGGTTGACGAAGGCCCGGGCGATGGAGACCCGCTGCTGCTCGCCGCCGGACAGCTCGTGGGGGCGGTTGTCGTGCTTCTTGGAGAGGCCCACCAGGTCGAGGATCTGCGAGACCTGCGACGACACCACGTGCCGGGGCCGGCCGATGACCTCGAGGGCGAAGGCCACGTTCTCGTACACGCTCTTGTTGGGGAGGAGCTTGAAGTCCTGGTAGACGCAGCCGATGTTGCGGCGCAGGTAGGGCACCTTCCAGTTGCTGAGCCCGCCGATGTCCTTGCCCGCCACCCAGATGCGCCCGTCGTCGGGGTGCTCCTCCTTGGTGAGGAGGCGCAGGAAGGTCGACTTGCCCGACCCGGACGGGCCGACCAGGAAGACGAACTCGCCCTTCTGGATGTCGACGCTGCAGTCACGGAGCGCGACCGTGCTGCCCTTGTAGGTCTTGGTGACGTTCTCGAGGAGGATCATGGCAAGTGACGAGTCCTGGGAAGAAGTGTGAAGCTGGCTCCCTCGACGCCGGGCCTGCACGGCATCGCCTCTTGGACACGGGGCGTGCCCGCTCCGGACACGCACACCGGCTCCGCCGGTCCCAGGCTAGCAGGTGAGGCTACTTGCCATCCTGGGCCCGCCGCCAGCGTAGGTACGCCTCCATGAACTGGTCGAGGCCCCCGTCCAGGACGGCCTGCACGTTGCCCGTCTCGTAGCCGGTCCGCTCGTCCTTGACCTTCTGGTAGGGGGCCAGCACGTAACCCCGGATGAAGCTCCCGGCCCTGGACACCTGGCCCTGGGGCCCGGCCAGGGCATTCAGCTGCTGGCGGCGCTCCTCCCGCTGCCGCTCGGCCAGCTTGGCGGCGAGGATCTGCATGGCGCGGGCCTTGTTCTGGAACTGGCTACGCTCGTTCTGGCACGACACCACCACCCCGGTGGGCAGGTGGGTGAGGCGCACGGCGGAGTCGGTGACGTTGACGTGCTGGCCGCCGGCCCCGGAGGAGCGGTACGTGTCGACGCGCAGGTCCTTCTCGTCGATCTCCACCTCACCGGAGACGTCCTCGAGGAAGGGGGTCACCTCCAGGGCGGCGTAGGAGGTCTGGCGGCGGGCCTGGGCGTCGAACGGGGAGATGCGGTACAGGCGATGCACCCCCCGCTCCCCCGCCAGCAACCCGTAGGCGTAGCGCCCTCGGACGATGAAGGTGGCCGACAGGACGCCCGCCTCCTGGCCCGGGCTCACCTCGTCGACCTCCACCTCGAAACCCCGGGCCTCGGCCCAGCGCAGGTACATGCGCAGCATGGTCTCGGCCCAGTCCTGGGCGTCAGTGCCGCCCTCGCCGGCGTGGATCTCGCACACGGCGTCGCGCTCGTCGTGCTCCCCGCTGAACAGGGCGCGCAGCTCCAGGTCGTCGAGGCGGCGGGCCAAGTCGGAAAGGGCTGCCTCCACCTCGGCTCCCACGCTGTCGTCGCCCTCGTCGACGCCCAGTTCGAACAGCGTCTCGGCGTCGTCGAGACGCTCGGCCAGGTCCTCGAACAGCCGCACATCGTCGCTCAAGCGGCCGAACTCGCTGGTGACGGCGCGGGCGTTGTCCGGGTCGTCCCACAGGTCGGGACGGCCCACCTCGCCCTCCAGATGGCCCAGGCGCTTGCGCTTGCCCTCCAGGTCCAGGTAACCCTCGGCGTCGAGGAGCCGCTGGCGAAGGGAACGCAAGTCCGGCCCGAAGTCACGCATGGGCCCGCAGGAGCAGCCGACCCTGACGTCGGCGGGGGAGGGTCAGGTTCCGGAGGAGCCGATGGTCAGGGCGCGCTCGCCCCCCGGACGTCATCGCCCATGGCAGAGCTTGTACTTCTTGCCGCTGCCGCAGAAGCACGGCTCGTTGCGGCCCAGCTTCTCCTCGGGGGCCTTGACCACCGGCGCGTGGGTGACCTCCTCCATGGCCGCGGCGCCGTCGCCGCCGCCCACCGGCGCCAGGTTGGACAGGTCCTGGACCGGCTCGTCGGCGGCCACGAAGCGGGCCCGGTCGAGGTCGGGGACGTCGGGCTGGTCGGTGACCACCTCGGCGTGCATGACGTACTTGATGTAGTCGTCGTCGATGCCGGCCATCATCTGGCCGAACATGTCGTAGCCCTCGCGCTGCCAGGCCACCAGGGGGTCCTGCTGACCCATGGCCCGCAAGTTGATGCCCTCGCGCAGGTAGTCCATCTCGGACAGGTGCTCGCGCCACTTCTGGTCGATGATCTGGAGCATGATCTCCCGCTCCAGGTCCCGCATGGTCTCGGTGCCGCCCGGCATGGAGCGCTCCCGCTCCTCGTAGCACTCGACGGCCTCGGTCAGCATGCTCTCGAAGACCTGGTCCTTCGACGTGGCCGAGGCCAGGTCCGCGGCCGAGAACATGGTCGGGTAGTAAAGCTTGACCTCGACCAGTAGGCCGTCGAGGTCCCACTCCTCCTCGTACTCGGAGGGGAGGTAGCTGTCCACCAGCCCTTCGATGGCGCTGGCCAGTATCTCGAGCGTGCGCTCCCGGAGGTCCTCGCCGTCGATCACCTGCATCCGCCGGGCGTATACGACCTTGCGCTGCTCGTTCATGACCTCGTCGTACTTGAGGACGTCCTTTCTCACTTCGGCGTTGCGCTGCTCCACGGTGTTCTGGGCCCGCTCGATGGCCCGTGTCACCATGCGAGCCTCGATGGGCACGTCCTCTGGGAGGGCCTTGCCCATGACCCAGCTCATGGCGCCGGTGGCGAACAGCCGCATGAGCTCGTCCTCGAGGGAGAGGAAGAAGCGGCTCTCGCCGGGGTCGCCCTGGCGCCCGGACCGGCCCCTGAGCTGGTTGTCGATGCGGCGGCTCTCGTGGCGCTCGCTGCCCAGCACGTACAGGCCGCCGAGCTGGCGCACCTCGTCGCCCTCGGCCGAGCACTGCTCCTCGAACTTGGCCAGGAGCTCCGAGTGGCGGATGGCCCCCTCCTCGGTGTCCGGGGCCAGGCCCTGGGCCACCAACTCCTGGCGGGCCAGGCCCTCGGGGTTGCCGCCCAGGATGATGTCCACGCCCCGCCCGGCCATGTTGGTGGCCACCGTGACGGCGTGGAGGCGCCCGGCCTGGGCCACGATCTGGGCCTCCCGGGTGTGGTGCTTGGCGTTCAGGACCGAATGGCGGACGCCTCGCTTTTCCAGCATGCGGGAGAGCACCTCGGACTTCTCCACCGAAGCCGTGCCGATCAGGACCGGCTGGCCCTTCTCATAGCGCTCGGCCACGTCGTCGACGACGGCGCCGAACTTGCCCGCCTCGGTCTTGTAGATGACGTCGCTCAGGTCGGCGCGGATCATCGGCTTGTGCGTGGGGATGGGCACCACCGGGAGGTTGTAGGTGTTGGCGAACTCGGAGGCCTCGGTCTCGGCCGTCCCGGTCATCCCGGCCAGCTTCTCGTAGAGGCGGAAGTAGTTCTGCAGGGTGACGGTGGCCCAGGTGTGGTTCTCCTCCTTGATCTTGACCCGCTCCTTGGCCTCCACAGCCTGGTGCAGCCCGTCCGACCACCGCCGTCCCTCGAGGATGCGACCGGTGAACTCGTCGACGATCTTCACCTCGCCGTCCATGACGACGTAGTCCTTGTCCCGCCTGTAGAGCTCCTTGGCCTTGAGGGCGTTCTCCAGCTGGTGCACGTAGTTGACCGACACGGCGTCGTAAAGGTTGTCCACGCCGAGCTGCGCCTCCACCTTCTCGATGCCCGAATCGGTGGGCACCACCGTGTGCTTCTTCTCGTCGACCTCGTAGTCGACGTCCCGCCCCAGGCCCCGCACCACCCCCGCGAACTGGTAGTAGAGCTGGGCCGACTCCGCCGCCGGGCCGCTGATGATCAGTGGCGTTCGGGCCTCGTCGATCAGGATCGAGTCGACCTCGTCCACGATGGCGTACACGTGGCCCCGCTGCGCCATGGCGTCCTTGCTGCGGGCCATGTTGTCCCGCAGGTAGTCGAAGCCGAACTCGGTGTTGGTGCCGTAGGTGACGTCACAGGCGTAGGCCTCACGCTTGAGGTCGGGGTCGTCCACCTCGGGTGACAGCAGCCCCACGCTGAGGCCCAGGAACCGGTGGATCTGGCCCATCCACTCGGCGTCGCGCTGGGCCAGGTAGTCGTTCACGGTGACGACGTGGACCCCTCGCCCGCTGAGGCCGTTCAGGTAGACGGGGAGGGTGGAGACGAGCGTCTTGCCCTCCCCCGTCTTCATCTCCGCCACCCAGCCGAAGTGCAGGGCTGCGCCGCCCATGAGCTGCACGTCGAAGTGTCGCTGCCCGATCACCCGGCGTGCGGCTTCCCGCACCACCGCGAAGGACTCCAGCAAGAGGTCGTTGAGCACGTCGGCGAGCGGGGTCCCCGCCCGTACCCCCGAGTCGAGCCGCTGGCGGAGCTCGACCGTCTTGTGGCGCAACGCCTCGTCCGAGAGGGCCTCGATCTCCGGCTCGAAGGCGTTGATGTCGGGCACGAACGACTGGAGAGCCTTGGCCTTCTTGCCCTCGCCGGCCCGAAGCACCTTGCTGAAAATGCTCATCTCGGCTCCATCCTAAGGCCGGGGCACCGCCCGACCGCCGGCAGGCGACGTCATCCCTGGTCGACGTCGAGCAGACGCTGCTTGACGGCGTACAGCACCGCCTCCATGCGGTTGTGGAGGTGCAGCTTGTCCAAGATGTTCCTCACGTGGTTCTTGACCGTGTTCTCCGAGATGTAGAGCGCCTGGGCGATCTCCCGGTTGCTCATGGCCTTGGCCACCATCCTGAGGACCTCGACCTCGCGTCCCGTGAGCGTCGGGCCGGGCAGCTGGGGGCCGCTCTCGGCCCGCTCGGCCAGGGCGTTGAACTCGACGAGCAGCTTGGCCGCCATGGCCGGTGAGATCAGGCTGTGACCCCTCCCGACGGCCCGGATGCCCTCCACCACCTCGTCCACCGACACCTCCTTCAGGAGGTAGCCGTTGGCGCCGGCCCTCACCGCGTCGTACAGGTCACGCTCCTCGTCGCTCACGGTGAGCATGAGGATCCTGGTGCTGGGCAGGTCCCGGCGGATGAAGCGGGCCGCCTCGATGCCGTTCATGACGGGCATGCGCACGTCCATCAGCACCACGTCGGGTGCCAGCTCCCGGGCCTTGTCCACCGCCTCGCGGCCGTTGGCGGCCTCGCCCACCAGCTCGATGCCGCTCTGGCCGGACAGCACCAGCTGCAGCCCCCGACGGAACAGGGCCTGATCGTCCACGACGAGCACCCGCAAGGCCTCCTCGCCGTCGGGCCGGCCAGGCCCGCCCACGGAGGCCGGCTCGACACCCGCGGTGGTCATGTGCCCTCGATGATGCCGATGTCGCCGTCGTTGCGCCGGTACACCACGGCCGCGGTGTCGCTCTCGGCGTTGGTGAAGAGGAAGAAGTCGTGGCCCAAGAGCTCCATCTGCAGCACGGCCTCCTCGGGGCTCATGGGCTTCATGGCGAACTGCTTCACCTTGACGATCCTGGGCGCCTCGTGGTCCTCGTCGGGGCCTTCGGCCGGTCGAACCTCGCCGGCGGCCGGAGGGCCGTGGCGGCGAGGGTGGGAGCGGCCCACCAGCTTGCCCTTGAGCTTCTCCAGGCGGTGGGCCGCCTTGTCCACCACCAGGTCGACGGCAGCCATGGCGTCAGGGGCGGCGGCCCGGGCCCGCACCACGTGGCCATGCCCGTGCAGGGTCACCTCGCACACCTCCTTCTCGGCGATGCGGGGGTTGCGCTCCTCGAAGAAGCGGACCTCGGCCCGGTCCATGCC
>JALYHE010000074.1 GCA_030776705.1 Actinomycetota bacterium
CGCCGACCACGTCGCTGCCCTGGATGAGCTCGCCCTTGGCCACCGGCCCGATGACCACCGTGCCCAATAGACGGGAAGGGTCCCGGTGAGCCCGAGCCCGCACGGCCGGCGGCAGGTCCATCCGAAGGGTGCCCAGGTCGTCGCGCTCGATTCGGTGCCCGATGGGAAGGTCGTGCCGGGCGACCAGGAACTCCTGACGGGCGTCGGCGGTGGCGCCCGTGTAGGCGGCGAAGATGCCGACCGCGCTCAAGGCGATCAGGAAGCCCCCTACCACGGCACGCCCCCCGGGGAGGGGCCGGCGCCGCCGCAGGGCCAGGCCGCCACCGTCCCCCTCCAGAGCCGGGCGCTGCGCGGTGAAGGTGGTGTCGCTCACGGTGCTCCTCCGCCCCTTTGGGGTGGCCAGAACTCTACGGAGCGCCCAGCCCGATTTCCAGAGCTTTCTATGTCTTTTCTTGCCGCGGCTTCGGGCGCCGGCGCCGTTCCCCCGTTCTCGAGTACATAGGGTCCGGTTTCCGGACCCTATGTACTCGAGATGGTCTTACTCGGCCGCGGCCAGCTCCTGGCGCACCTGGTGGGCCGCGGCCACCAGGTTGGCCAGGCTGGTCTCCACCTCGGGCCAGCCCCGGGTCTTGAGCCCGCAGTCGGGGTTGACCCAGATCTGCTGGGGCTCGAGGGCCTGGACGGCGAGGTGGAGGCGCTCGGCCATCTCCTCGGCCGAGGGCACCCGGGGCGAGTGGATGTCGTACACGCCCGGTCCCACCTCCTGGACGTAGCCCTCACGCTCGAAGTCGTGGAGCAGCTCCATGCGGGACCGGGACGCCTCCACCAGCAGCACGTCGGCGTCCATGGCGTGGATGGCGCCGATCATGTCGCCGAACTCGGAGTAGCACATGTGGGTCTGTAGCTGGGTGTCGTCGCGCACTCCGGAGGTGGCCACCCGGAAGCAGAACACGGCCCACTCCAGGTACTCGCCCCAGCGCTCCCGCCGCAGCGGCAGGCCCTCGCCGATGGCCGCCTCGTCGACCTGGATGATGCGGATCCCGGCCGCCTCCAGGTCCTCGACCTCGTCGCGGATGGCCAGGGCCAGCTGCTTGCAGGTCTCCGAGCGGGGCTGGTCGTCGCGGACGAAGGACCACATGAGCATGGTGACCGGGCCGGTGAGCATCCCCTTCACGGGCTTGTCGGTCAGCGACTGGGCGTAGGTGATCCACTCGAGGGTCATGGGCTTGGGCCGCAGGACGTCGCCGTAGAGGATGGGCGGGCGCACGTAGCGGGAGCCGTAGGACTGGACCCAGGCGTTCTGGGTGAACACGTAGCCGTTCATCTGCTCGGCGAAGTACTGGACCATGTCGTTGCGCTCGGGCTCACCGTGGACCAGCACGTCGAAGCCCAGTTCCTCCTGGAAGCGCACTACCCGCTCGATCTCGGCCTTCATGCGCTGCACGTACTCCTCCAGGCTGATCTCGCCCTTGCGGAGCAGGTTGCGGGCCTGGCGGATCTCGGCCGTCTGGGGGTAGGAGCCGATAGTGGTGGTGGGCAGGAGGGGCAGATCCAGCCGGGCCTGCTGGGCCACCCGGCGGTCGGGGAACTTGCTGGCCCGGCGGCTGTCGGCGTCGGTGAGGGCCGCCACCCGCTCCCGCACCTGGGGGTTCTGGGTCCGGGGCGACGTACGCCGGCTGTCCAGGGCGGCGGCGTTGGCGTCGAGCTCGGCGGCCACGGCAGCGCGACCCTCGGCGAGCCCCCGGGTCAGGGTGGCCACCTCGCCTACCTTCTGCCTGGCGAAGGCCATCCACGAGCGGATCTCGGGGTCGAGGCCCTCCTCGGCGTCGAGGTCGATGGGCGTGTGAAGCAGCGAGCACGAGCTCGACACCACCACCTCGTCGGCGTGGTCGCCCAGGTGCTCGAGCAGCTCCAGGCTGGCGGCCAGGTCGTTGATCCACACGTTGCGCCCGTCCACCACGCCGGCGAAGAGGGTCTTGCCCTCGAGGCCGCCGTGGGCGTGGATCAGGTCGTGGTTGGGGCCGCCCCGGTGGAAGTCGAGACCGACGCCCTCCACCGGCAGCTGGCGCAGGATGGGGTAGGCCTCGCCCACGTGGTCGAAGTAGGTCTTGACCACCAGCTTGGGCCGTGCCGGGACGGAGGCCAGGCGCTCGTACGCCGACCGCAGGGCCTCGAGGTCGGCGTCGGTGCGGTCCTGCACGAGCGCGGGCTCGTCGAGCTGGACCCACTCGGCCCCGTCGCCGCCGAGGCCGGACAGCACCTCCTCGTACACGAGTAGGAGGCGGTCCAGCAGGCTCAGCCGGTCGAAGGTCTCGTCCACGCCGTCGGCCGACTTGCCGAGGAGTAGGAACGACAGCGGACCCACCAGGACCGGGACGGTGTCGATGCCGAGCGATCGGGCCTCGGCGTGCTCGGCGAAGGGCTTGTCGCTCGACAGCGAGAACTCGGTGTCGGGGCCGAGCTCGGGGACGAGGTAGTGATAGTTGGTCTCGAACCACTTCGTCATCTCCATGGCCGTGACGTCGACGCCGCCCTCCTGGCGGCCGCGGGCCATGGCGAAGTAGGTGTCGAAGTCGACCGGGCCGCCGGGGTGCCCGTAGCGGTCGGGAACGGCGCCCACCATGGCCACCGTGTCGAGGACCTGGTCGTAGAAGGAGAAGTCGTTCGACGGGACCATGTCGATCCCGGCCTCGGCCATGAGGCGCCAGTTGGCGTGGCGGATGTCGCGCCCGGCCTCCTCAAGCTCCTCCCGCGAGGCCTCGCCCCGCCAGTAGCGCTCGGTGACCACCTTGAGCTCCCGGCGCGGGCCGATGCGCGGGAAGCCGGAGATGTTGGAACGTGGCATTGGGCCAGAGCGTAGTGGGCGGAAACCTAGATTGGCGGGGCCGATGAGGATCTACACCAGGCGGGGCGACGACGGCACCACGGGGCTGTACTTCGGGGGCCGCACGGCCAAGGACGCCCCCGTGGTGGACGCCTACGGCAGCGTGGACGAGGCCCAGGCCTTCCTGGGTCTGGTCCGGGCCGAGGCCGAGCCCGGCTCGGAGCTCGACGAGCTGCTCGTGGACCTCGAGCGCGACCTGTGGGTCCTCATGGCCGACCTGGCTACGGCGCCGGAGAACCGCCACAAGCTGGAGGCGGGCCGGTCGATGGTCACCCCGGCCATGGTGGACGGCGTCGAGGGTCGCATCGACGCCCTGGCCGAGCGCTTCGACGTCCCGGCCGAGTTCGTGGTGCCGGGACAGACCCGCCCCGCCGCCCTGCTGGACGTGGCCCGGACCGTGGTGCGCCGGGCCGAGCGCCTGGCCGTGGGGGCCGCCGTCGACGGGTCCCTGGCCGTGGCCTACCTGAACCGCCTGTCCGACCTCCTGTGGGCCATGGCCCGCTGGCAGGAAGGCCACTCCCTGCCCACCCGCCAGTCCCGCACGGAGAGACCCGAGGAGACCTGAGGAGAGAGCCGATGCCGCACCCGTCGTTCACCTTGACCCCCACCCCGGACGTGCCGGCCCACGCCGAGGTGGTGGCGGTGCCCGTCTTCGAGGGGCCCCGCCCGCCCGAGTCGCCCACGGTCGCGGTCGACGTGGGCCGCCTGGAGCGCCAGGGGTTCGAGGGAAAGGCGGGCCAAGCCCAGGTCGTGGGGTCCGAGGGCTCCGCCACCGTGGTGGCCGTGGGGATGGGACCGGCCGATGAGGTGAGCGCGGAGGTCGTTCGCAAGGCCGCGTCCGGGGTGGTGAAGGCGGCGTGGAAGGCCACCAGAGCCGCCACCACCGTGCTCGACGCAGTCCCCGACGGCCTGGACCGCGCGGTTGCGGCCCGGGCCGTGGCAGAGGGGGCGGGGATGGCCGCCTACCGGTTCACCACCTACAAGAGCGACCCCGACCCGTGCCGGCTGGAGGAGCTGGCCGTGGTGGACGGGACCGAGGTTGGCCTGGGCCCCGCCCTCGACCGGGGCGCCACGGTGGCCGGCGCCGTGTGCCTGGCCCGGGACCTGGTGAACGAGCCGGCCGGCACGCTCACGCCCGCCCGCCTGGCCGAGATGGCGGCCGGCATCGCCGAGCAGGAGGGCCTCGACATCAGGGTCATGGACGAGACCGCCATCGCCGACGAAGGCCTCGGCGGGCTGGCCGGGGTGGCCCGGGGATCGGCCGAGCCGCCCCGCCTGGTGGAGCTGGTCTACGAGCCGCCCGGTGGCGACGCGGTGGCGACCTTGGCCCTTGTGGGCAAGGGCATCACCTTCGACTCCGGGGGACTCTCCATCAAGACGGCCGAGGGCATGATGACCATGAAGACGGACATGTCCGGGGCGGCGGCTGTTCTGGCCACCATGTCGGCCCTCCCCGCCCTGGAGGTCCCTGTGCGGGTGCTGGGCTTCATGCCCACCACCGAGAACATGCCGGGGGGCACGGCCACCAAGCCGGGCGACGTGCTGCGCATCCGCAACGGCAAGACGGTGGAGGTGCTCAACACCGACGCCGAGGGCCGCCTGGTGCTGGCCGACGGGCTCTCCCTGGCCGTCGAGGCGGGGGCCGACGTCATCGTTGACGTGGCCACCCTGACGGGGGCCCAGATCGTTGCCCTGGGCAAGAAGGTGGCCGGGCTCATGGGCAACGACGAGGCGTTGGTGAAGCGGGTACAGGCCGCGGCCGAGCGGGCCGGCGAGGCGGTGTGGCCCCTGCCCCTGCCCAAGGAGTACCGCTCCCACATCGACTCCGACGTCGCCGACGTCAAGAACATCGGCAAGCAGGGCGAGGCCGGGTCGCTCATAGCCGGGCTGTTCCTTCAGGAGTTCGTGGACGGCGTGCCCTGGGCCCACCTCGACATCGCCGGACCGGCCCGATCGGAGTGCGACGACGGCTACGTCACCAAGGGCGGCACCGGCTTCGCCGTGCGCACCCTGCTGGAGCTGGTGGAGAGCTTCGCCCGCACTTGAGGTTCCTTCCTGAGGACATAGCCCCGACTGAGTCGGGGCTATGTCCTCGAGAAAGGGGTCAGGCGGCGTCGGGCGGGCCCACGGGGGCCTCAGCCGCGGCCATGGCCTGGCGGTGGCGGTCCCAGGCCCAGGTGGCCGACTCCCGGGCCACGAGGGGGTGGTAGCGCCACTCGAGCAGCTGCAGCTCCACCGACTCGCGGTCCTCGCCCAGCTCGAGCAGGCTGAGGGCCAGCTGCCGGCCCCGGCGGCGCATCTGCTCAGCCGCCGGCGTGCGCAGGTTGGCCTCGACCAGGCGCTGGTGTTGGGCCTGGAGCGAGGCGGGCAGGCGGGTGACCTGGCGGCGGCTCAGCGGAGGCACCTTGCGCCGCACCGCCAGCGCCCGCCCCTGGGGCTGGGCCAGCTCGAACTGCACGAGCCGGGACAGGGCCCGCATGAAGGGCGAGTGCCGGCCTCCCTTGTCGCCCAGGCCGAGACATCGGGCCGTCTCGGCCAGGTCCAGGTCGAAGCCCTCGGGCTCGGCCTCCAAACCCGCCACCACCCGCCGCAGGAGCCAGGTGGTGGACGGCCCCAGGATGCCCAGCCAGTAGGTCTCGACGTAATGGGAGCGGGGATCGTGGCCCAGCGAGTCGATGACGTCGTCGGGCCAGGGTCTTACAGGCAGGAGACCGGCGGGACCGGACGGGACGGACGGGGCGCTCATGGTGCCTCCACGGACTGGCCAGAGGGAGTCGCGGGGGAAGCGATGTACTCTCGATGTATTCCATTCACAGACGGCGCCCCTTGTCAAGGGCCAGGCCCGCCCCGCCATCGACCCCGATGGACGACCTCGTCCAGGCTCCGCCGACCCCGGGCCAGCGAGCGGGAGGGCCGGTCCGGCGCCGGGTAGCCCACCGTGAGGGCGCCCACCGGGGTGCGGTCGGGCGGCACGCCGAAGGCCCGCCGAAAGGCGTCCACTCGCTCGGGGAAGATCCCGAAGAACGAGGCACCCAGGCCGGCGTCAACGGCCGTGAGCAGCATGAGCAGGACCGCGAAGCCGGTGTCGACGTGCCAGTAGGGCACGGGCCAGCGGCCCGGATCCCGGTCGGTCCAGCCCTTGTCGGGCTCGGCGTAGCGGTCCAGGTAGGCCCGCTCGTGCGAGAGGGCGACCACCAGCGCCGGAGCACGGAACAGCCCGGGCCAGGCGAAGTCCTCGCGGCTGCGCCCCGGGAAGGTGGCGTCCCAGAAGCGCCCGGTCTCCTCCTGGCCCTCGAGCACGAGGAAGGCCCATCCCTGGGTGAAGCCGGCCGAGGGGGCCCGGGTGGCGTTGGACAGCATGCGGTCCAGGACGCCGGGTGGGAGCGGTCGGTCCTCGTAGTTGCGCACCATGCGCCGGCGCTCGACCACGTCTTGGAACTCCATGCCGGGAACCTAGGCGGGTGGAGTGTGGGAATGTCGACCAATCAGGTAGGGTTTATCCCGGTATGCCGACCTCTCGTGACCTGCTGGCCAGGGTCAAGGAACAGATCACCGAGATCGACGCGTCCGAGGCCGAGGCGCAGCTGGGCCAAGCCGTGATCCTCGACGTGCGGGAGGCCGACGAGTACGAGCAGGGTGCCATCCCCGGCGCCGTGCACCTGCCCCGCGGCCACCTCGAGGGCCAGGTCGAGGGCAAGGTGCCGGACAAGTCGCGGCCCATCGTGGTGCACTGCGCGGGCGGCTTCCGGTCCGCCTTCGCGGCCAAGACCCTCCAGGAGCTCGGCTACGAAAACGTGGCCAGCATGGCCGGCGGGTTCAACCGCTGGAAGGACGAGGGCCGGCCCTGGGCCGTGCCCAAGGCGCTCAGCCCCGACCAGCGCAACCGCTACCAGCGACACCTGATGCTCCCCGAGGTGGGGGACGCGGGCCAGCAGAAGCTTCTCGAGTCCAAGATGCTGCTGTTGGGAGCGGGCGGGTTGGGTTCGCCCGCCGCCCTCTACCTGGCCGCCGCCGGCGTGGGCACCATCGGCGTCATCGACATGGACGTGGTCGACGCCTCCAACCTCCAGCGCCAGGTGCTGCACAACCTGGACCGGGTGGGCGAGCGCAAGGTGGACTCGGCCAAGAAGACCCTGACCGCCTTGAACCCCGACGTGGACGTGGCCACCTACGACGTGCGCCTGGGCGCCGACAACGTGCTCGACGTCATCGACGGCTACGACGTCATAGTGGACGGCACCGACAACTTCCCTACCCGTTACCTGGTCAACGACGCCTCCCTGGTGAAGCGCATCCCCGTGGTCCACGGCTCGATCTTCCGCTTCGAGGGCCAGGTCACGGTGTTCGCCCCCTACGAGGGGCCGTGCTACCGCTGCATGATCCCCGAGCCTCCCCCCGCCGAGCTGGCGCCCTCGTGCGCCGAGGCAGGGGTGCTGGGCGTGCTGCCCGGCATCGTGGGCAGCATCCAGGCCATGGAGGCCATCAAGTTGGTCCTCGGCCTGGGCGACCCCCTGGTGGGCCGGCTCCTGGCCTACGACGCCCTGGAGGAGTCGTTCCGCACCTTCAGGGTGAACCGGGATCCCGCCTGCCCGGCCTGCGGCTCCGACGCCGGCGAGATCGTCATCGCCGAGTACGACGAGCTGTGCATGCCGCACCCCAGGGAGGCGCCCCCGGAGGCCTGACCTCCGCCCGCCTCGCCCACCTGCGTTTGATCACTCCGACGCGGTCACGTCCCGGCCGGCTGTGCAAACCGGGCTCGCAGGGCGGTGACGGCGGTGACTATCTCATCGTCGGTGGTGCGGGCGCTGAAGTGGACGACCACCCATCCCGCCGACGCCAGCAGGGCGCCGCGCTCACGGTCGCCGTGGAAGGCGGTGAAAGTGCCGTGGTGCTCCCAGCCGTCGAGCTCCACGCCGACGCGCACATCGGGATAGGCGAGGTCGAGCCGGAAGCTCCGGGCCCCGACCTTGACGGCGAGCCGTTGGCGGGGCACGGGCAGTCCGGCTTCCACGAGCAGGCGCAACACCCGGGTCTCGAGGTCGCTGTCGCCGGGGTCGTACCCGGGCAGCCGCTCGGCCAGCAGGCTGTGCACGAGCTTCATGCGCCGTCCGGGAGCCGGGGTCAGCCGGCCGGCACAGCGGCGTATGGCGTCGAGGCGGAGGCCCCGGCGAAGGGAGTCGTCGAGCGTGCGGCCCAGCTGTCCCATGGACAGGGAGCCGGACAGGTCGACCAGCGTGCGAGCCCTCGACGTCACGGGGATGCCTCGGACGACGCTGAGGTCCTCCTCGAAGAGGGCGCCGCTGCGGTGGCCGATGACGCCTTCCAGGCGGGACCAGCGGCGGAGATCGGTGACCACCTCGATGGAGTCGGGAGCCTCCACCCCCGCCATGGCCCACAGGCCGGCCGCCGAGCGGTGGGAGACGGCGACGGGCCCGCCCACGGCCAGGGCGACGGCCAGGAGGGCCTGCTCATGGTTGGGCGGCATGCCGGCGACGGCGTAGACGCAGGGGCGAATGGTTAGCCATTCGGCGCGGCGGAGCCGGTCCTGGATCCGGCGGGTGGTGAAGCCGAGCTGGTGGGCCTGGCTCCTGGTGACGAGCCCGTGCTGCCGGCGGGTGAGGTGGTTCAGTTGCTCCTGCCCGGTCATGCCCGGGCATCGTGCCAGCCGGGTGCGACAGCGCCCCCGCTCGCCACAGCGCCCCGCTCGCCACCCGGCGCCCCGGCCCACCGTTTGATCACTCGACCCACGTATGCCGCGTCCCAGTGATCAAACGGGATGGGGGACGGGGCCGGGTACCCTTCGAACGATGGCCGTGCGCTTCGTGATCGTCGGCGGGGGACCGGCCGGCGTGCAGGCCGCCACCCACGCCGCCCGCTTGGGCGCCGAGGTCACCCTCGTGGAGCGGGACATCGTGGGCGGCTCGGCCAACCTGTGGGACTGCATCCCCTCCAAGGCCATGATCGCCACCGGGGGAGTGATGTCGCTCACCCGCCGGGCCAACGAGATGGGCCTCACGGACCTCCATGCCGGCGTCGACCTCGACGCCCTGCGCCAGCGCATCATCGAGATCGAGGACCACCTCGAGGCCTCCCTCGTAGACCTGCTGTGCAGCCAGGGGGTCCGGGTCATCGAGGGCAGCGCCCGGCTCAAGGGCCCCCACGAGGTGGTGGCCGAGACCTCGGGGGGCATCGAGGAGCTGGCCGCCGACGCCGTGCTGCTCTCCACGGGGAGCCGCCCCCGGGTGCCCGAGTGGGCCGAGCCCGACGGGCAGCGGGTGCTCACCTCCCGACAGGCCTACCCGCCTCCCGAGCTGCCGGAGCACCTGGTGGTGGTGGGGTCGGGGGTCACGGGCGTGGAGTTCGTCCACATGTTCCGCTCGTTCGGGGCCAAGGTCACCCTGATCGTGAGCCGGCAGCAGGTCCTGCCCGGCAAGGACACCGAGGTGGCGGCGGCGCTGGAGGATGACTTCCTGCGCACCGGGGTGGTGCTCTACAAGGGGGCCAGGGCGGTGGGCATCGACCGCGACGACCACGGGGTGACGGTTCACTGCGACGACGGCCGGGTGGCCCGGGGCTCGCACGCCCTCCTCGCCGTGGGCGCCGTGCCCAACTCGGAGGGGCTGGGGCTGGACGAGGCCGGCGTGGTGGTCGACGCCGCCGGCTACGTGGTGGTCAACCACCACTGCCAGTCCAACGTGGGTCACATCTACGCCGCCGGCGACCTGTCCGGGAAGCTCCCGCTGGCGTCGGTGGCCTCCACCCAGGGGCGCAAGGTGGCCGAGCACGTCATGGGACTGCACACCCGCCAGCACCGCCACCTCGACTACGACAAGGCGGCCAGCGCCGTCTTCACCGAGCCCGAGATCGCCGACGTGGGCCTGCCGGAGGCCGAGGCCTTCGCCCTGGGCCGGAAGATCCGGGTCACCAAGGTCCCCTTCGCGGCCAACGCCCGGGCTCTCATCGACGGCGACCCGAGGGGCTTCGTGAAGATCCTCTCCGACCCTGCCACAGGGGTGGTGTTGGGGGGCTCGATCGTAGGCAGCGGGGCTTCGGAGCTGATATCGGTGCTGGCCCTGGCCGTGACGGCCAACCTCAGGGTCTCCGACATCGTGGAGAGCCTGCTCGTGCACCCGGCCCTGGCCGAGGCCCTGGCCGACGCGGCCGAGTAGGGGCTGCCGTCAGCCCGTGCAGCTGGGGACGGCGAAGACCGGCACGGCGGGCCCGAGGAACCCCGTGCCGATGGGCGGCGCCGTGGCGGCGACGCGGACCGGCTCGGTAAGCGTGAAGCTGTTCGCCAGGTAGGGCACGCGCGGGGGCAGCAGGCGGTCGAACGCAAAATCGCCGAGCGGCGAGAGGGTGCACTCGGCGGTCAGGGCGTACGTGCAGGCCGGCACGGTAGGGGGGACGGACAGCGTCGTGGACCAGTCGCCCAGGGGAGCGGTGGGCGCGGCTGTGGCCGTCAGCGGCGGGTTGGTGGCCAACGTGACGGTGACCGTGGCCACGATGACGGGCGGCTCGGGGATGCAGCCGGTGCCGCTCACCTCGATGGTGACCGGCGGCCACGGCGGTCTTGGGGAAGCTGTTGAACACCAGTGCCGAGACCGCCGGTCTCGGGAAGGCCACGAGGGTGGCCAGCCCGAGCGCCACCGCGGCACCGTGCCCACCAGCGACCTCTTCCTCATCCCGCACCTCCTCTGCACCGCACCCCTACTTCCGAGCCCCTCCGGCCACAACGAGTGGCGCCGTACTGCTCGGCTCGGGCGCCCCGGCTCGGCGCGGCGCCCGGGTCGGGATACACTGGCCGGGCTGAGCAGCACGCGCTTTTGAGAACCGCTTCCTTGGCAATGGTCCCGTCACGGGGCCGTCCGGAACCGAACCGCTGACGATCGAGCGCCGTGAAGAACACCAAGGCCAAGCCCAAGACCAAGACCACCGAGCCGGCTCCCTACCAGGTTCTGGGCGTGTCACCCAACGCCTCGCCCGCCGAGGTCACGGCCGCCTACAAGGTGCTGGCCCAGATCTTCCACCCCGACCGCTTCGCCGACAGCCCGGAAAGCGTCCGGCGCGAGGCCGAGACCCGCATGAAGGCGCTCAACGACGCCTACGCCTCGGCGCGCCGGGGCTACCTGCTCGAGCCCGCACCCAGCAACGGGATTCCCTCTTACTCGGGCGGGCCGGGCTACGCCAGGTTCGCCGGGGTCCCCTGGGAGGAGGCGTGCCGGAGGCGGGCGGAGCAGGCGGCCAAGGCCAACGAGGCCAGGCGGGCCCGCGACCGGGCCGCCAAGAGCGGCCACGCCGTGCCGGTGCCCCGGAGGGGCCGGGCCTTCCCCTCCAAGCTCACGGGCCTGGGCCTGGCCGAGTACACCAACAACGTCACGTGCCGGAACTGCCGCACGCTGATGTGGCTGCCCGAGGGCTGGAAGCAGCGCCTGGCCGACACGGTGTACTTCTGCTCCAGCTGCGAGCACCTTCTGCTGGCCCGCTGAGGCGCCGTACCGCTGCCCCGGGCCGGCGCCTGGCAGCCGTTCCCGTGTCAGCGGGGAGACTGCTTCCTGCGCCTCAGCCGCCGGCGACGGCGGCGGCCCACGAGCGGCCTCTCCTGCCTCGGGGGCGCCTCGTCCGCCTCGGCGCCGAGCTGTGAGCGCGGCGCGTGAG
>JALYHE010000075.1 GCA_030776705.1 Actinomycetota bacterium
GCGCCAGGGCCCGTGCCCCAACCGCTCCGCCCGGTGGACGTTCCTGCCGACCCCTACTTCAAGGAGCCGCTCGTCGAGATCGGGACCATTGAGATCCCCAAGCTCGGCCTCACGCACCGCATCTTCCACGGGATCAGCCTGCGCACCATCGACCACGGGCCCAGTCACTGGCCTGGGAGCGCCTTTCCCGGTCAGAACGGCAACGCCGTCTTCGCCGGCCATCGGGTCACCCACTCCAAGCCCTTCCGCCACATAGACCAGCTCGTCCCCGGTGACCAGGTGCTCTTCACCGTCGGCGGCACCAGGTCGGCCTACGCCGTGACCGGCCACGAGATCGTCACGCCGGACGGGATGCACATCGTCGAACCTACGCCCACGCCCACGGCCACCCTCTTCGCCTGTCACCCACCGGGATCGGCTCGGTACCGCTACGTGGTCCGGTTGGCGCTCGTGGCCAGCCCAGCATGACCTCCGCACCAGGCCGCACGGCCCTGCCCGTCATCACCCCACCGCTCGGCGCAGCGCCAAGCCGGCCATCACCAGGGCCACGGTGACGAGGCCGGCCAGGACGGTGCCCACCACAACCGACAGCACCACGAGCTCCAACGCAGAGCGCACCTGGGTGCCTGCGTCGGCGATGGCCCGGGGACCCCGCTGGCGCCGACCGGCTCGGGTCGCGGGCGAACCGGGGCGCTCAGGCCCAGGCTCGTCCTTGTCCTCCTCGTCGTCCTCCTCCTCTTCTTCCTCTTCGTGCCGAGGCCGCGACTCAACCGCCCTGGTCGGCTCAGGTGGGGACCGGTCCTCGTCCGAGGGCGGCGGCGCACCCACCGGTGCCTCGGGCGGCGGGCCCGGGGAAGCCGCCCCCTCGAGCTCGGTCCGCTGCTCGGGTACCGGTGCCGGTCGCTCCTCGGAGGGCGTCGCCACCTCCAGCGGTGGGACGAGGAGGGTGATGTCGCTGTCGGGGAGTGGCTCGTCGGGCATCATCCACTCCCGCCCTGCTCCGGGAAGCTCCTCGACCTCCGGCGGTCCGGCCTCCACCTCGGCCCCGTCCGCCGGGGCACCCGGGTGGTGTCCGTCGGGGTCCCCGGCGGGCCTATCCGAGGCATCGGAGCGTTCGCCGAGCGGGCCCTCGACCCATCGACGCCAGTCCTCCCTGTCCCACTCGAGGACGGGCTTGGCTCGAAGGTCGGTCCAGCTCACGGCTCCGGCGCCGGGGTCGACGCCGTGCTCGGAGCCGGGCAGGGAGGACGGAGCGGCCGGGGGCCCGTCCACCTCCTCGTCGTCGACGCCCGGGGAGGGCTCGGGGTCACTCACGACCGAGGGGACCGCCCGCGGCGGAGACCACGGGGCCGCATGGCAGGCTCTCTCCCGCACAGGCGGGTGGAGGAGGTGACCACGATCGAACCGATGGTAGCGCCGGGCCCTCCTCCGTCCCCGGGAGGGGCGGCGCCAGCCGGGCTGCGGCGGCGGCGCTGGCCGGCCGTGCTCGTGGTGGTCCTGCTGCTGCTGTTGATCGCCACCTTCCTGCCCATCCCGTACTACGCCGTGGCACCCGGCTCGGCCCGGCAGGTCAACGACCTGATCCGGACGCCGGCGGAGCGCTCCGTCCCTCCTCGCGGCAGGGTGCTCATGGCCACCGTCTCGCTCCGGAAGCTGACACCCGTGGACGCCCTGGTGGGCTGGCTCGACGGTGAGACCGAAGTCGTGGCCGAGGAGGAGATCCTGGGATCCACGAGCCGGGAGGAGTTCTCCCGGCAGAACCGAGAGCTCATGGAGGAGTCCAAGCAGGCCGCCACCGTGGTGGCGCTGCGTCAGCTCGGCTACGCCGTGCCCGAGCACGGGACCGGCGCCCTCGTGGTCGACGTGGAGAAGGGCTCCCCGGCGGACGGGCGCCTGGCGCCGGACGAGGTCGTCATCGCCGTCGACGGGAGGCCGACCCCCCTCGCCTCACAGGCCGTGTCCACCATTCGCGCTCGTAAGCCGGGCGAGACGGTGCGCCTCGACGTCCGGGGCCGACAAGGCGCCACACGTCGTGAGCAGGTCGTGCTCACCCGGAACCCCAAGCGCGAGGGCGGCTTCCTCGGTGTCTTCGTCGTGACCAAGGACCAGCGGTTCGACTTCCCCTTCGACGTCAGGATCGAGTCCGGCGACATCGGTGGGCCCTCCGCCGGACTCGCCTACACGCTCGGCATCCTCGACTCCCTCACCGTCGGCGAGCTCACCGCGGGCAAGAAGGTGGCCGCCACGGGGACCATGGAGATGGACGGCACGGTGGGCGAGGTGGGCGGCGTAGCGCAGAAGACGGCCGCCGTCCGGTCCTCCGGCGTCGACTACTTCCTGGTGCCGCCCGGGGAGTACGACGAGGCCAAGGCCCACGCCGGCGACGACCTCGAGGTCGTGAAGGTCTCGTCCGTCTCCGAGGCGGTGGCGGCGCTGGCCGGCCTGGGCGGGGAGGCCCGCGCCCTTGCCGGCCCGGCGGCGAAAAAATCCTTCGAGGTCCGGCGCCGGCGGCCCTAACCTCAGGGGCGATGAGCGACGACCCCGTCTCGGCCGAGGAGGTCGCCCACCGCCGCTTCTCCTACTCGTTCCGCGGCTTCGACCCCGCCGAGGTGCGCGAGTACCTCGACCGGGTGGCCGAGGAGCTGCGGACCTCGGTCAAGCGAGAGCGGGACCTGCAGCGCCGCTTGGCAGACGCCGAGCACCGGGCTGCCCACCCCGTGGTGGACGAGTCCGTCCTCACCCGCACCCTGGGCGAGGAGACGTCGCGCGTCCTGGCCAGCGCCCATGACGTGGCCCGGGAGCTCAGGGCCAAGGCCGAGGAGAACGCGGCCCGGATCCTGCGGGACGCCCACGCCGAGGCCCAGCGGATCAGGGCCAGCGCCGAGGTGGTGCTGGCCGAGCGGACGGAGGAGGCCGACACGGCGGCGGAGGGGATCCGCCAGGCCGCCGTCTCCGAGGTGGACTCGTCCCTGCAGCAGGCCAGGGAGGAGGCCTCGGCCATTGTGGCCGAGGCCGAGTCGCAAGCGGCTCGCATGATGAAGGAAGCCGAGGCCAGCAGCGCCCGGGTCCTGAGCGAGCTGGGCCGTCGCCGGCGGACGGCCCAGGCCCAGATCGAGCAGCTCCGGGCCGGCCGAGAGCGCCTGCTGGAGGCGTACCGGGTCGTGCGCCGCACCCTCGAGGAGGTCGTGGACGAGCTCCAGAGGTCGGAGCCCGAGGCGAGGCTGGCGGCCGGGGCCGCCACCCGGCGCCCGGCAGGCGAGATCGGCCGTACTGACGAAGCCGGCGGTCCCGAAGAAGACGTCATAGACCTGGATGCTCCGGTCTCCGCCTCGGTCGCTGCCACACCGGCCCGCTCGGTGGCGGCTCGAGCCCGGCCGGACGAGGCCTCGGCAGAGGAGGATGCCAGCCCCCCCACCGACCTGGTGGGCGGCGTGGAGCTGTCGCCGCCCGAGGACGTCCCCACCCCGGCGCCCGACGTCCAGGACGAGGCCGTCCTCGAGGCGCGTCCGGACCCTGAGGCGCCCCCGGTGTCGCCCCTCGACATCCCGGCCGAGCCGAGAGCCGAGACGGCCGTGCCGGCCGAGCCGGAGCCGGTCGGGACGGAGCCGGTCGAGCCTGCGTCGGCCGCTCCCACGGAGCCGCCCGCCGTGGACCCGAGTTGGCCGCGAACCCAAACCGAGCCCGTGCCCGAGGCGGCCCAGGTCGTGGAGGCGCCCCAGACGGCGGGGCGGGTCGAGGAGGGCGAGGCGGTGCCCCAGCCCACCGTCAGCGAGCTCTTCGCCCGCCTCAAGGCCGACCGGGCCGCCGCCGTGGCCCGGGCCCGCCAAGTGTTGGGCGGCGAGGAGGACACCGAGGAGCCGGCTGGGCCTTCCACGCCCTTCGACCAGGGGCCCGAGCCTGCCGTCGGCGAAGGGGCGGTGAGCAACGGGGACGAGGCCTTCCTCCAACGCCGCGACGCCGCCCTCGAGGACGTCGTCTCGGGGCTGGCCCGTAGGCTGAAGCGTGCCTTGCAGGACGATCAGAACGACGTCCTCGACCGCCTGAGGTCACACCGCGGCCGCCCTCCAGCGGAGCTCTTGCCCTCCGTCGACGACCAGGCGGAGCGCTATCGCGGGGCGGGAATGCAGCTGCTCGAGGAGGCGGCGGTAGCTGGTGCCGACTTCGTCGCTCCGGGCGGGGCCCACCAGGTGGACATCGGCGACCTGGCCGACGGGCTGGCGGAGTCGTTGCTCGGTCCTCTCCGCCGCCGGCTGGAACGCGCCATGAGCGGTGAGCAGGGCGAGGACCCCTCGGCCCTGGTCGAGAGGGTCGGGGCCGCCTACCGGGAGTGGAAGTCCCAGCGTGTCGACCGGCTGGCCGGCGACGCCGCCGTCAGCGCCTTCTCGCGGGGGACGGCTGCGGCGGCTCCCGGAGCCACCTTGAGGTGGGTGGTGGACGACGACGGAGGACCGTGCCCCGACTGCCACGACAACGCCCTGGCCGGTCCCACGCCGAGTGGACAGGCCTACCCCACAGGCCAGCAGCACCCGCCCGCCCATGCCGGGTGCCGTTGTCTCCTGGTCCCCGCCAGCCCCTAGCATCACCGCATGCGCGTGCCCGCCGACATCCGTCGGCGCCGCAACCCCCGTGCCCGCGCCGGGCTCATGGTCGTCGCCGTCGTCCTGTTCTTCGTGCTGACGTCGATCCGGGGCATCGCCGGCTTCTACACCGACTACCTCTGGTTCGGAGAGCTGGACTTCACCAGCGTGTGGGCGGGCCTTCTGGGCGCCCGGGTGGTGCCGGCCCTGGTGTTCAGCGCCGTGTTCTTCGCCGCGCTGCTGGCCAACCTGATCATCGCCGACCGGCTGGCTCCGCGCTTTCGGCCCGTGAGCCCCGAGGACCAGGTGGTGCAGCGCTACCGCCAGCTGGTGGAGCCGCGGGCCGCCAAGGTGCGTGTGGCCGTCGCGCTGCTGTTCTCCCTCATGGCCGGCGCCGGCGTCTCGGCTAGGTGGCACGACTGGCTGCTGTTCCGCAACGGGGTGGACTTCGGGGCCAAGGACCCACAGTTCGACAAGGACGTGGGGTTCTACGTGTTCGAGCTTCCCTTCATCACCTTCGCCCTCAACTGGGCGTTCGTGGCGGTGGTGGTCATCGGCGTGGTCACGGTCTCGGCGCACTACCTGAACGGGGGAATCCGCCTCCAGACACCGGTCCAGCGGGTCACCCCGCAGGTCAAGGCCCACGTGTCGGTGCTGCTGGGCGTGCTAGCCCTCATCAAGGCGGTGCAGTACTACTTCCAGCGCTACGAGCTGAACTTCTCCACCCGTGGCGTGGTTCACGGCGCCACCTACACCGACGTGCACGCCCAGCTCCGCGCCCTCGAGCTGCTCATATTCATCTCGCTGGCGGCGTCGGTGCTGTTCCTCCTCAACATCCGCCGCCAGGGCTGGGTCCTGCCCGCCATCGGCGTCAGCCTGTGGGGCTTCGTGTTGCTGATCGTGGGCACCGTCATCCCCGCCGTCATGCAAAAGTTCGTGGTGGACCCGGCCGAGATCCGCAAGGAGCGGCCCTTCATCGCCCGCAACATCGAGGCCACCAGGACGGCCTACGGGATCGAACAGGTCGACCAGAAGACGTTCAACTACGACGAGAAGCTCGACGCGACCGGTCTCGAGCAGAACGCCGAGACGGTGCGCAACGTCCGTCTCTGGGACCCCGCCTTCGTGGGCCAGACCTTCCAGAAGCTCCAGGAGATCCGCTCCTACTACCGCTTCCACAACGTCGACATCGACCGCTACCTGATCAACGGCAAGAAGACCCAGACCATCGTGTCGGCTCGCGAGATCAACACGGCGGACCTGCCCGGCTCCGAGTCGTGGGTCAACCGGCACCTGTCCTACACCCATGGGTTCGGCGCCCTGGTCGCACCGGCCAACGCCGTCACTCCCGACGGCAAGCCCGACTTCATGCTCCGAAACATCCCGCCCGAGGGCAGTCCCGCCCTCGAGCAGCCCCGGATCTACTACGGAGAGGACACGGGCAGCTACGCCATAGTCAAGAGCCGCCAGCGAGAGATCGACTACCAGCGGACCACCGACGGCGAAACCGTGTTCAGCCGTTACGAGGGCACCGGCGGGGTGCCGCTCAGCTCACTCACCCGGCGCCTGGCCTTCTCCCTCCGCTTCGCCGACTTCAACCCGCTCATATCCGGCCTGGTGTCGCCGGAGTCGCGGGCCATCTACATCCGCGACATCGGCAACCGCGTGCGCACGGCGGCGCCGTTCCTCCGCTACGACGCCGACCCGTACCCCGTCATCGTCGGGGGCCGCATCCTCTGGGTTCAGGACGCCTACACGGCGACTACGCGCTACCCCTACGCCCAGCAGGCCAACACCGAGCGGGTGCCCGACGGCAGTGGCCTGCGCAGTCCCTTCAACTACGCCCGCAACTCGGTGAAGGTGGTCATCGACGCCTACAACGGGTCCATGAAGTTCTACGTGGTCGACGACAAGGACCCGTTGGCCCGTGCCTACGCCAAGGCCTTCCCCAAGCTGTTCACGCCCGGATCCCAGATCAGCCCCGAGCTGCGGTCCCACCTGCGCTACCCCGAGGACCTCTTCCGGGTCCAGACCAACATGTACGGGCGCTACCACATCACCCAGCCAAACGACTTCTACAACGCCGGCGACGCGTGGAACATCTCCCAGGACCCGGGCTCGGGCTCGCCCACCACCGAACGGCGGACGGTCACCCCCGCGCCTCAAGCGGGCCAGCCCGGCCTCATCACCACGACCAGGCGGGAGCGGATGGACCCCACCTACCTGCTGCTCCGCCTCCCGGGCGAGGCCCAGGAGAGCTTCCTCATCCTGCAGCCCTTCGTGCCGTCCTCCACCGGCGACAAGCAGCAGAACCTCACCGCCTTCATGACGGCCAAGAGCGACCCCGAGGACTACGGCAAGCTCCAGGTATACGTAATGCCGCGCGGGGTGCAGATCGACGGGCCGGCCCTGGTCGACGCCCGCATCGCCGCCGATGCCCCGATCTCCCAGGAGATCACGCTGCTCAACCAGCAGGGCTCGCAGGTGCTGCTCGGCAACGTGCTGGTCATCCCCGTGGAGAACTCGCTGCTGTACGTCCGGCCGCTCTACGTGCAGTCGACCAGGAACCCACTGCCCGAGTTCAAGAAGGCCATCGTCGTCTTCGGCAACAAGGCGGTGATGCGCGACAGCCTCCAGGCCGCTTTGGCCGCCGTGTTCGGGGCCGCGCCGGCCACCCTGGAGCAGACCAGGCC
>JALYHE010000076.1 GCA_030776705.1 Actinomycetota bacterium
GGCGCCGGACCGCCCCGGCCACCGCCTTGGCGACCAGAGGGTCGTCGGCAGGGTCGACGGTGCGAAGGTCGAGGACGGTGCTCCCCTCGTGCACCCGGGCGATCACCGGGGCCTCGGCCGATCGGAGGGCGGCGGCGTGGTCACCGTCGAGGGACACGCCGGCCGAGGGAATGGTGACTCCGGGCACCGAGCCGCCGCCCGGCGTGGCCTCGCACGCCACCACCCGAGCCCTCTCACCGATCTCCTGGGCCAGGGCCGAAGCTCGCTCCCGCACGGTCTCGACGGGCGTGGCCGCCATGCGCCAGAACGGGATGGCGTCTCCGTCGCGGCGGAGGTAGGCCAGGGCCGTCTCTTGGAGGGCGGACAGCACCAGGGCACCGGGCCTCAGGGCCCGGGCCAGCGGGTGGCCGGAGCAGCGCTCGATCAGGTCGGCCCGCCCGGCCACGATGCCGGCCTGGGGCCCTCCCAGGAGCTTGTCCCCCGAGAAGGTGACGAGGGCAGCGCCGTCCTCGAGCGTCTGGCGCACGGCGGGCTCGTCGGACAGCCAAGGAAGGGGCCCGGTCCGCAGCCAGGGGGTGGCGGCGTCGAGCAGCCCGGACCCGACGTCGGCGACGACGGGCGGCCCGAGCCCGGCCAGGTCGGCCACCCCCACCGACTCGGTGAAGCCCACGATCCGGTAGTTGGACTGGTGGACCTTCAGGACGAGGGCGGGGTCATGCTCGTCCACGGCCTGCTCGTAGTCCCGCCTCCGCGTGCGGTTGGTGGTGCCCACTTCGACCAGGCGGGCGCCCGACTCGGCCATGACCTCGGGGACCCGGAAGCCTCCCCCGATCTCGACCAGCTCCCCGCGGCTGACGACCACGGCCCGTCCCCGCCCCAGGGAGGCCAGCACCAGCATCACCGCCGCGGCGCCGTTGTTGACCACGAGGGCGGCCTCGGCGCCGGCGGCCCGGGCCAGCAGGGAGGCGGCGTGGTTACGGCGCGAGCCCCTCTTGCCGGTGGCCAGGTCGAGCTCGAGGTTGGAGTAGCGGGCCTCGTG
The DNA here is from genome assembly GCA_030776705.1 of Actinomycetota bacterium. Taxonomy (GTDB): domain Bacteria; phylum Actinomycetota; class Acidimicrobiia; order Acidimicrobiales; genus JALYHE01. The sequence goes on from JALYHE010000076.1 coordinate 1,040, forward strand.
GTGATGCTCGACCGGGGCTCGGCCCAGGTTGGTGTGCAGCAGCACGCCGGTGGCGTTTACGACCGGTCGCAGGAGGGCACGGGCCACTTCCTCGGCCCGAGCCCTGGCCGAGGCCGGATCGCCGGCGGCAATGGCCTGGCGGGCGGCGTCCACCAGGAGGGGGTGGGGGATCCCCACGTCGAGCAGCTCCCGGGCCAGAGCGTCAACGGACGGCGGTCGCATCAGTCAAAGCCTACGACCGGGAGGCGAGACCCTCGATGGCGTGACGCCGGGCGCCGAGGCGAAGATGGCCCCGGTGCGCCGACCCGCCAAGCCCCTGGCCACCTTTGCCCTGTGCTCGGTGGTCGTGCCCCCGGCGGTGGCCGTCACCGTGCTGGTCACCCTGTTGTTCGCCCCCCTCCCCGCCGTGCTCCCCGATCCCCGTCCGGCCGGCGTATCCCGGGCCAGTACCGTCCACCTCCTCGAGCCGGGCGGGCGACGGCGCCCGATCGCCGTGTTCCGGGAGTTCGAGCAGAACGTCCCCGTCGAGCGCGCCGACATCCCCCAGGTGCTGAAGGACGCCGTCGTCGCCGCCGAGGACCGGGGCTTCTACCGGCACGGGGGCGTGGACCTGCGGGGCAGCCTGCGGGCCCTGGCCGCCGACGTACGCGAGCAGGGCGTGGTGCAGGGGGGTTCGACCATCACCCAGCAGTACGTGCGCAGCGCCTACGTGACGAGGGAGCGCACCTTCGGGCGGAAGCTGCGGGAGGCCGTGCTGGCCCAGCAGCTCGACCGCCAGGTGGACAAGGAGGAGATCCTGTTCCGCTACCTGTCGAACATCTATCTCGGAGAGGGCGCCTACGGCGTGGGGGCCGCGGCCGAGACCTACTTCCGCAAGCCGGTGAATCGCCTCGACGTGTCCGAGGTGGCCCTGCTGGTCGGCCTCATCCCCTCGCCCAGCCGCTACGAGCCGCGGGGCAACCCGGCCCAGGCCGAGTCGAAGCGCAGGCTCGTCCTCGAGACGATGCTGAAGCAAGGGGTGATCGACCAGCACCAGTTCGAGGAGGCGTCGCCCCGTCGGGTCTGGCTGGCGGCCCAGGGGCCACCTCCCGGCCCGGCCACGGTCGTCCACCCGCCGGAGCACCAGGTGACGGAGTTCCCCTACTTCGTCGACTACGTGCGCCGCTACCTGGTCGCCAGGTACGGGCCGGCCAAGGTCTTCCGTGGCGGCCTGGACGTCACCGTCACCCTCGATCCGACCCTGCAGGCCCAGGCCGAGGCCACGGTGGCGGCCCAGCTCAAGGGCACGGCACCGCCCCTCGACATGTCGCTCGTGGCCGTGGAGCCGCCGACCGGCTACGTGAAGGCCCTGGTGGGCGGGCGCGACTTCGCCGCCTCCCAGGTGAACCTGGCCCTGGGCGGCTGCCCGGGCCGGCCCCGGGAGCCGCGGATCAAGGTGGACGTGGAGGCCGACTGCTGGGACGGGCCCTCCGTGGACGGGGGCGGGACCGGCCGCCAGCCGGGGTCGGCCTTCAAGCCCTTCGTGCTCACCGCCGCCCTGGCCGAGGGCGTCCTCCCGAACAGGGTGTACCGGGCCCCGCCCGTGTTCGAGATTCCCGGGTGCCGCCCCGGCCCAGGGCCCGCCGGGCGGTGCACGATCGCCAACGCCGAGGGGGGAGGGGGTGGCAGCGCCAACCTGCGCCAGGCCACGGTGGCCTCCATAAACACCGTCTACGCCCAGCTTGTCCGTGACGTGGGCTGCAAGGACGCCGCGGAGGCGGCCAAGAAGCTGGGCGTGACGGCCGCCTGGTACAGCCCCCAGTTCCACACGTGCAGCGGCACGTACGGGCTCGGGGTCGTCGACGTCTCCCCTCTCGACATGGCGTCGTCCTACGCCGTGCTGGGCGCCCGGGGCCGGCGGGTCGACCCCACGCCCGTCCTGCTGGCCACCGAGCCCGGGCCCGGGCGGGAGCGGCGGGTGCTCGAGGACAACACCGGTCCCCAGCCCAGGCAGGTGGTCCCCGAGGTGGTCGCCGACACCGTCACCGACATCCTCAAGGACGTGGTGAGGACGGGCACCGGCACCGCCGCCGACATCGGGCGCCCGGCCGCGGGCAAGACGGGCACGGGGCAGAACTTCACCAACGCCTGGTTCGTCGGCTACACCCCGACCCTCTCCACCGCGGTGTGGATGGGCTATTCGAGCGACCAGGCCACCCCCCTCCTCGGGATCAAGGGCGTGCCCCGCGTCTTCGGGGGCACCATCCCGGCCCGGGCCTGGCACGACTTCATGGCCGCGGTGCTGAAGGACGTGCCCGTCACCGACTTCTCCGACCCTCCCCCGATCGCCTCCCTGGCCCGGGCCCTCCGGGGTGCGCCCCAGGGCGCACCCGGCGTCCCGGGCGGCCTGGCGCCCGGCAGCCGCCGGTCCCTGCTGGGCACTGGCCCGGGCGGACCCTACGAGGTGGCGCCCCCGAGGGCGGTGGTGACGGCCCGGCCACCACCCACCGCACCGCCACCACCCACCGCACCGCCGCCGCCACCACCGCCACCACCGCCACCACCACCGACTCCAACCACCACTACCACCACGCCCGTGCCGGCCCCGCCCCCCTAGGGCCGGCCCCGGTCCCCGGCGATGGGCGCCCCGGAGCCGCAGCGCAGGACCCTCTCGCAGGCGGCCCGGACGAAGGGGGCGAAGGAGACCTGGTCGCTGGTGAAGCCGAGAGGGGCATAGGTGCGGGAGGCCACGGCCAGCACGGCGCCGTCGGAGTTCACCAGGGGCCCGCCTTGGAAGGCCTGTCCCACGGCGGCGTCGTGCTGTATGCCCGAGGAGGACACGTCGGCCACGAAGCCCTGGGTGATGCCCCCTCCGGCGCTGCCGAGGCCGGAGACGGCGAACACCCGCTCACCGGGACGGAGCTGGTCGTCGGCGAAGGGCACCGTGGCCACACCGCCTTGGTCCACCGTGATGAGGGCCAGGTCCCTGTCCTCGTGCCAGGTCCAGAGGGTGGCCCTCACCTCCTCGTTGCCCTTGCGCACCCGTAGGGCCGGCCCGGGCTGGCGGGTGGCGGCCCTGACCGTGGTGTAGGACGCCAGGAGCAGGGTCTGCTGCCCGTCCGAGGCCACTGCGAAGGCGGAGCCCACGGACGGCTGCCCCGCCTCGTCCAGGGTGCTGACGAAGAACATGGAGGGTTGCAGCTTCTTCACCAAGGCCTCGAGCGTCTGGCCCCCGGCCCGTGTCTTCCGCAGCGGCTCGAGCTCGGCTTGGATCTCGGCCCTGGCGTTGTGAGCCTCGGCCTCGATGGTGGCAAGGGCGTCGCCGAAGCGCTTGTCGAAGCCCTGCACGAAGCTGGCCACCCGCTTCTCGGTCCGGTCCTTCTTGAACTCGTAGTAGGAGTACAGGACGGCGCCGCTGAAGGCGGCGCCCACGGCGAAGGCGAGGACCAGGGCGGTCAGGCCGACGACGCTCGTCGGAAGGAGACGGTCCCGGAGGCGGGGTGGGGGATCGGG
>JALYHE010000077.1 GCA_030776705.1 Actinomycetota bacterium
CGTCGAGCCCGGCTCGGGGCTCCAGGCCGCCGAGCTGGTGGGTCCCGCGGCCCGCACCCTCGGCGGCGGTGGCGGCGGCAGGGGCGACGTGGCCGTGGCAGGGGGCAGGGACGCCACCCGGATCGACGAGGCCCTCGCCTCGGTGCGGGACCGGCTGGGGGCCGCTTGACGGCACCGGTCCTGGGGCTCGACCTTGGCAGCCGACGCATCGGCGTGGCGGTCAGCGACCCGTCGGGGACCATCGCCTCGCCCTATCAGGTCCTCGAGCGCAGCGGTGACGTCGCCGCCGACCACCGGCGGCTGGCCGAGCTGGTGGCCGAGACCGGCGCCGGACGGGTGGTCGTCGGCCTTCCTCTGTCCCTGTCCGGGCGGGCGGGCCCGGCCGCGAGGGAGGCGGGAGCCGAGGTCGAGGCCATGGCGGAGGTGGTGGGAGTGCCGGTGGAGGTCCACGACGAGCGGCTGACGACGGTGAGCGCCCACCGATCCATGCGGGCCCTCGGGGTCAGGGGCGAGGACCGCCGGCGGCGGGCGGACAAGGTGGCGGCCGCGCTCATGCTCCAGTCGTGGCTGGACGCCAGGCGGCGGTGATGCACGCTCGCCGCCCAAGCCGTCGCCGGCTTGCCACCGTGCTCGTGCCGGTGGCCCTCGTGGTCCTGCTGTTGGTCGGTGCCGGCGCCCTCTGGTTGAACCGCCAGGTCGATCCCGGGGGCGGTGGCAGGCGGGTGACGATCGAGGTCCCGGAAGGGTCCTCTGCCCAGCGCATCGCCGAGATCCTCGACGACAAGGGCGTGGTGGGCAACGCCCGGGTGTTCCGGCTCTACGTCCAGGCCAAGGGGGCGGGACCCTTCCAGGCCGGCTCCTACACCCTCCCCCGAGGCGCGCCCTTCGACGACGTCATCGCCACGCTGGAGAAGGGCCCCGAGGACAAGGTGGAACGCCTCACCGTCCCGGAGGGCCTCACCCTCCGTCAGATCGCCGAGCGGGTGGGGCAGCTGCCCGGCCGCTCGGCCGAGCGCTTCCTCGAGGTGGCAGGCGGTGGCGAGGTGCGGTCGCGCTACCAGCCCCAGGGCAGCTCCAACCTGGAGGGCCTGATCCTGCCCGAGACCTACGGCATCGACGAGAAGGACGACGACCGGGCCATCCTCGAGCGCATGGTGGGCTCCTTCGACCAGGCCGCGGCCCAGGCCGGCCTGGACGAGGTCTCCCAGGGCGGCGTGGTGAGCCCCTACCAGGCCGTCATCGTGGCCTCGCTCGTGGAGGAGGAGGCCCGGGTGCCGGAGGACAGGGGCATGATCGCCCGGGTCATCTACAACCGCCTGAAGGCAGGCAAGCCGCTCGAGATCGACTACACGCTGATCTACGCCCAGGGACAGAGCGGCGAGAAGAACCGGGTCCTCAACGAGGACAAGAAGGTCGACTCGCCCTACAACACCTACAAGGTGAAGGGCCTGCCTCCCACCCCCATCGCCGCCCCGGGACGGCCCTCGCTCGAGGCCGCCATCGACCCACCTGACGGACCCTGGTTGTACTACGTGGTCATCGACGCCAACGGCAGGCACGCCTTCGCCACCACCTTGGACGAGCACAACCGCAACATCGCCGTGGCCAGGGCCAACGGGGTGCGCTGACGGGGGCGGGGCGGGTGGCCCATCGACCCGGTCGTCCAGCAGCTTGGCCCACGGCCGCCACCCAGGTGGCGGCGGTGATCGGCTCCCCGGTGCGCCACTCCCTGTCCCCGGTGCTGCACAACGCCGCCTTCGCCGCCCTCGGGCTCGACTGGGCCTACGTGGCCCTCGAGGTGGCCGAGGGCGACGCCGAGGTGGCTGTGGCCGGGGCCCGGGCCCTGGACCTGGCCGGCCTCTCGGTGACCATGCCCCACAAGGGGGCGGTGGCCCGGGCTGTCGACCGCCTCTCGCCCACGGCCGAGCGGCTCGGCGCCGTCAACACCGTCGTCCCGGCGGGCGGGTCCCTCCTGGGGGAGAGCACCGACGGGGCCGGCTTCCTGGACGCCCTCCGGGACGACCACGGCGTCGACCCAGCCGGCCTGCGGTGCCTGGTGCTGGGGACGGGAGGGGCGGGCCGGGCCGTGGTGCTGGCCCTGGCCGAGGCGGGAGCGGCCCAGGTGGTGGTGGTG
>JALYHE010000078.1 GCA_030776705.1 Actinomycetota bacterium
CAGCTGGGTCGAGACCCTCGGGTGCCCGAAGAACCAGGTGGACTCCGACAAGCTCGAGGGCACGCTGGCCGCCGCGGGCTACGAGCGCGCCGCCGAGCCGGGCGAGGCCGACCTCATCGTGGTGAACACCTGCGCCTTCATCGATTCGGCCCGACAGGATTCGGTGGACACCGTGCTAGCGGCGGCCGGCGCCCGCCGGCCCGGGGCCGGGCTGGTGGTCACCGGCTGCATGGCCGAGCGCTACGGCGACGAGCTGGCCCAGGCCCTTCCCGAGGTGGACCAGGTGGCCGGCTTCGGCGTGCCCGTCTCGCTGGAGGCCGGGCCCCGCGTTCCCCGCCTCGACCTCCTCAACCTGCCTCGCCCCAAGGCGTCGGCGCCCTGGGCCTACGTCAAGATCGCCGAGGGGTGCGACCGGGCCTGCGGCTTCTGCGCCATCCCCTCCTTCCGGGGCCCGCAGCGGTCACGTCGCCCCGAGTCGGTCCTGGCCGAGGTCGACGCCCTCGACGTCAAGGAGGTGGTCCTGGTGGCCCAGGACCTGGCCTCCTACGGCAAGGATGTGCCCGGCCTGGGCGCGGGGGCCATCGTGCCGCTGGTGCGGGCCGTGGCCGAGAGGGTCGAGCGGACCCGGCTGCTGTACCTCTACCCGTCCGACCTCACCGACGCCCTGGTCGACGCCATCGGGGACACCGGCGTGCCCTACTTCGACCTGTCGCTGCAACACGCGTCCAGGCCGCTGCTGCGACGCATGCGGCGCTGGGGTGACGGCGACCGCTTCCTCCGCCGCATCGACCAGATCAGGCAGCGCTGGCCCGAGGCCGCCTTCCGCTCCAACTTCATCGTGGGCTACCCGGGCGAGACCGAGGCCGACCACGACGTCCTCCTCGGCTTCCTGGAACGGGCCCAGCTCGACTGGTGCGGCTTCTTCGCCTACTCCGAGGAGGAGGGGACCCACGCTGCGGGGCTGGACGGAAGGGTGCACCCACGCCTGGTGACGGAGCGGCTGGCCGAGCTGACCGAGCTGCAGGACACCATCACGGCCCGCCGCCGTGAGGCCCTGCTCGGGGAGAACGTGCGGGTCCTGGTGGACAGCCCGGGCGTGGGCCGCACGCACCGGGAGGCGCCCCAGATCGACGGGGTGGTGCGGGTCCCGGAGCGGCTGCCCGTGGGCGAGACGGCCACCGTGGTCGTGACCGGGGCCGAGGGGCCCGACCTCGAGGCCGAGGCGGCCTGAGCGGTGGCTACGGACGCCTTCGGCCCGTCGGCCCTGGCCACGCCGGCCAACGCCGTCTCCGTGGCCCGCCTCCTGGTGACGCCCGTCCTCCTGATCCTCATACTGGGCGAAGGCGACTCCTGGCCCGCCTTCGCCTTGTGGGTTGTGCTGTCGGCCACCGACTGGGCCGACGGCTATCTGGCCCGCCGGCAGGGGGCCACCCGCTCGGGGGCCTTCCTCGACCCGCTGGCCGACAAGTTCCTGGTGCTCGGGGCCATGTTCGCCCTGGTGGCCGAGAACGCCTTCTGGTGGCTGCCGGTCACGGTCATCGCCGTGCGCGAGGTGGCGATCAGCGTCTACCGGACGTGGATGGGCCGGCGCGGCGTGTCGGTCCCGGCCCGGTGGTGGGCCAAGGTGAAGACCGTCGTCCAGCAGATAGCCGTGGCCTTGGCCCTCCTGCCTCCCACCGCCGAGCACCGGGTGATCGCCAACGTCTGGCTCTGGGCGTCGGTCGGGCTGGCCCTGACCACGGGCGCCCAGTACCTCCTGGAGGGGTCCAGGGCGGTGGCGGCGCCGCGGGGCTGAGCACCCACGGGCGGCCTGGGCGTGCGCTGCGAGGTCGTGGCTGTGGGCAGCGAGCTGGTCCTCGGCCACGTGGTGGACACCAACTCGGCGTGGCTGGGCCGGCGGCTGGCCGCAGCCGGGGTGGAGTGCCACTTCCAGACGAAGGTGGGCGACGACCCGGGCCGCATCGCCGCCGCCCTCCGGGTGGCCCTCGAGCGCAGCGACGCCGTCATCGTGTGCGGCGGCCTGGGCCCCACCCCGGACGACGTCACCCGGGAGGCCATCGCCGACGTCATGGGGGCACCGCTGGTGCGCGAAGAGGCGGTCCTCGAGCGTGTCCGGGCCGTCCTCGCGGCTCGAGGCCGCCGCATGTCGGCCAGCAACGCCCGCCAGTCCGACGTCCCCAGCGGCGCCACGGTCATCCCCCAGGCCATCGGGACGGCGCCGGGGCTGGCCTGCCCAGTGGGCGACCGGGTGGTGTACGCCGTCCCCGGCGTGCCGGCCGAGATGGAGGAGATGGTCGACCGGGCCGTCGTACCCGAGCTGCGGTCACGGCTCGTGGAGCCCGCCACCATCGTGTCGCGCACGCTGCGGACGTGGGGCATGGCCGAGTCGGCCGTCGCCGAGGCGCTGGCGCCCCGAGTGGAGGCCCTGGGCGCCGCGGACGGCAGGCTGACCATGGCCTTCCTGGCCTCGGCCACGGGGGGCGTCGAGGTCCGCCTCACGGCCAGGGCGGCGAGCGACGCCGCCGCCAGGGGGATGCTCGACGAGGAGGAGCGAGAGGTGCGGTCCCGGCTGGGCGTGGCCGTGTTCGGGGTGGACGAGGAGACCATGCAAGGAGCGGTGGGGGCCCTCCTCGAGCGGGCCGGCTCGTCCCTCGCGGTGGGAGAGTCCCTCACGGGTGGCCTGGTGGCGGCCCGACTGGTGGACGTGGCCGGGGCCAGCGCCTGGTTCCGGGGCTCGGTGGTGGCCTACGACGCCCGGGCCAAGTTCGATGTGCTCGGCGTCCCCGAGGGAAGGGTGGTCTCCGACCAGGCCGCCGCGTCGATGGCGGAGGGGGCACGGCAGGTGCTGGGAGCCGACGTCGGGCTCGGGCTCACGGGGGTGGCCGGCCCCGAGCCCCAGGAGGGCGTAGCGGCCGGGACCGTCTTCGTGGGGATCAGCCTGGGCAGCTCCACGGAGGCGGTCCGGCTGCGTCTCGGGGGGGACCGCCAGCGCGTCCGCCAACACGCCGCCATGTCGGCCCTGGACCTGCTGCGCCGCCGCCTGCTGGAGCGGGCCGAGGGCGCCGCCAGCGAGCCATAGTCCTAAGATGGCCTCGGTCTTGGACGGAGTAGGGACGTGACGGTCCGGCGAGGCTCGGCGACGGCCATCGCCCCGGTCGGCGCCGACGAGGTTTTCGCCCTGCTCACGGACCCGTCCCGGCTCCCCGAGTGGAACCGGATCATGACCGAGCTGAGCGAGGCGCCTTCCTCCCTGTCACCGGGGTGCCAGTGGGTGGTGGGCTTCAAGGCCATGAGGGTCATGCGCTGGCAGAGCCGCTCCTGGTGCGAGGAGATCGACGCCGAGGGCCACCGGCTCGTGTACCGGTCGGGGACCGACGACGGGAACCCCTCCTACGCGCTGTGGACCTGGGTGGTCGAGGACCGCCCCGACGGCACCAGCCAGGTCCGCGTCGAGTGGGAGCTGCACCCGAAGACCTTCTTGAGAAGGCACCTGTTGTCCCGGGTGCGGAACTGGATGCTCCGGCGGGAGGTGCCCGCCTCGCTCCAGGAGCTGGGCGCTGCCGCGGCCGCAAGCCGGGCCGGCTGAGCGGCCCGAGGGGCGGTGCGCCTGTTCGTAGCCGTGTGGCCGCCCCCGCCGGTGGTGAAGGCGTTGCAGGCGCTGCACCGGCCCGAGGTGGCGGGATTGCGTTGGACCGGGCCCGAGCAGTGGCACGTCACCCTGCGGTTCCTGGGCGACACCGAAGAGGCGGCAGCGAGGGAGGCCTTTGGGCGCATCGTCGCCGGAGGCGAGGTCGAGGCCGAGCTGGGCCCGGCCACGGGGCGCTTCGGCCGCCGGGTCCTGCACGTGCCCGTCCACGGGCT
>JALYHE010000079.1 GCA_030776705.1 Actinomycetota bacterium
GTGGCGGTGGCCCTCACCCACCTCGAGGTCGACGGCTGGGCCCGGCCGTCGGCGGGCCCTGGCGGGGGCTGGTGGGAGCGAGCCTCGGCTCCCTAGGGGTGCGGCAGCCCAAGGCCCGAGTCGTTCCCTCTAGCGGCGTAAGGGTCCGGTAGCGTCCGCGCCCTCCGGGTAGGAATCGGAGGGTGACGCCTTCGGAAGCCTTGACCACCGTTCACCGCTGGCTACTCCGTCTACCAAGGTGGATCTACGCCCCTGATCTTCTACGCAGGTTCGTGGCTACTTGGGCTCAAGCTGGCGGTCACACCGGCCTGTAGTTTCCACGTCCGCCTGTCAATGGCGCTTGATGTCGCCCTCTTAACAGCGTTTGCTGTCCTGCACCTTCGCTTCATTCGGGCTACGAGCAGCGTCGACGAGGTTCGCTAGACCCTCCTAGGGTGCGGCAGCGGCTCCTGGGATCTAACTCCCGGGTAGGGTCGGGCCGTGCGTCGCGGGCCATGGCGGCTCCTGCTTCCGGTCGGCCTTGTCCTCTTGGTCCTGGGGCTGGCCGCCGTGGCCCCGGACACGGCCGACGCTCGCGACACGCCCAACTTCGCCGAGGAGGTCGCGTCCGGGGCCCGGCGCTTGGTGGCCGCCCCCGTGAGCTTCGTGCTCGGCCGCGAAGTGGACGTCGGACTGGTCGAGGTGGTGCTCGTCGGGTTGGTGCTGGCGTGGGGGTTCGGGCTCTGGCGGGAGCGCCGGCGCCGGTTCCAGCCGGGCTCCATCAACGTCGAGCCCTTCGTCGACGCCACAGGGGATGAGGTCGTCTCAGCCCCGGGCCTCACCGCCTTGGTGAAGGACCGCCTGGCGGGGGGTGGACTCCTGCCCGCCCCGGCGCTGCCCAGTGGTGCCATGGCCACCGGGTTCGTCGAGCTCGTCGAGGCCAGCCCGCTGCCCCAGGCGAAGTGGCTGGGGGCAGCCCTCAACCTGGCCCGCCGCCTCGTCTCCCGCCCGCCCCGCTCCCACAAGCTCACCGGCACACTGCGGTCGAGCGACGGAACGGAGGAGTGTGGGCTGAGCGTCGAGCTAGTCGACGGCAACACGGGCCAGGTCCAGGCCGTGGCCACCTTCTGGGAGTCGACACACGTCGAGGCGGCCAAGGCCGCGGCGGGGTTCGCCTACGCGCGCGTGATGCACACCGTCGCCGACTGCCTCCCGCTGTGGCAGGCCTGGACCAACCTCCAGGGGGACTCTGTGACCCTCTACCACCGCGGTCTGGAGTGCGAGCAGGCCCTCGTCCGGGAGAAGGCCAAGGAGAAGCCCTCAGCCGAGGTGGTGGCGGGCAGGCTCCAAGAGGCCCTCAAGAGCTACGAGGCGACCCTGGAGCGAGAGCCCATGAACGTGCTGGTGCAGATGCGGAAGGCCAACCTGCACGAGCTGGCCGACCAGTGGGCCAAGGCCTTCGACGCCTACCTCGACGCCCTGGAGCGCTGGCCCCACGTCTTCGAAGCCCGATACCGCCTGGCCGTCACCCTCACCTTCATGCAGCGCCTCGGGGGCGACTCGGCCACCGAGGAGGCCAAGGCGCAGCTGCTCGAGCGCCTCAGGCGCTGGATGAAGAAGCGCGGAATCCCGCTTCAGGACTCGGTGCCGGACAGCACCGAGGCGCTGCGTCGTATCGGCCTCTCCCATCTCGAGCGGCTCCATCGCGACATCCGCTTCTCGGACTCGCTGGGAAGATGGATCAGGACATGGGTTCCCTCCTGGAGCGGCGAGCGTGAGCGATGGCGCGAGCGCCACCTGTACGGTGAGTTGGCCCGGCCCTGGAGCCGGACGCGGCGCCTGCGCCGCAACGTGGTGGCGATGGCCCGCCTGTGCACCGGCATCCAGCTGGGCAGGTTCGCAGAGCGAGACGTGACCCGGATCCTGTGGCCGGGACGTGCGAAGAACTGGCAGGTCCGCTACAACGCGGCGTGCTGCTACAGCCGGCTCTTCGAGCGGGAGCGAAGTCAACCGCAGGTGACCAAGGCCGTCCGTCAGCTGGAGCTGGCCTACGAGGAGGCCGGAGGCCACCTCGAGCTGGGCTGGCTCCGCACCGACCCCGACCTCGTCCCGCTCCACGGCGCGGACGAGTTCCGACGCTGGCTGGCCCGACCGCCCGAGGAGAGCCCCGCCACGCCGCCCAGCTCGGAGCCGAGACCCAGGCCGAGCCCCAGGATGAAGCCCACTAGGAAGACGGCCTGAGGCGGGTCCGCTCAGGCCGGCATTGGAGGGACCCGGGTGTCCTTCAGCTCGTTGAGCTCGGGCCACCCCACGACCAGGTCCAGGAGGCGGTCCACGGTGCGCCGGGCCACGTCGGCGTCGCCCTGCGGGCGATGCATCAGCCGCACGAAGACGGCCCGCCCGCCGGCCACGACCGTCGGGACCCCGAACGCGCCATGCTCGGCCACCGCAGCTTCGTGCTCGCGCCTGAACGTCAGGAGCGGGGCGCCGGTGGCGACCTCGTCGAACACCTCGTCGGCGTCGACCCCGTGGCGGTCCAGCACCCGGCGCAGGACGCCCTCGTTGGCTATGTCCATGCCCTCGTCGTGGCGAGCGGCGAAGAGGGCCACGTGGACGGCCGGGAAGCGCTCGGCGAAGCGGTCACGGACCACCAGTCCTACCTGCATGGCCAGGAACGACACGCTGTCGCGCGGGTCGTCCCAGATGGGAGCCTCGTCGTCGCCCCGTCGCGTCTGCTCGATCGAGAAGGGCCGGAACTCCACCTCCCAGTCGGCCCCTGACTCCAGCCCCAGGACCACGTGCTCGGAGAGGTTGCGGGCGAAGCGCCCCCGGTAGTCCCAGGTCAGCGCCAACCGGGTTCTTGTCGCGCCCCTCGGGCCCGGTTCCGACATCGACCCAGGTTCCCATAGCTCCCGCCCCGCCGGGTCCGGGGGCGCCGCGCCACGTCCCTATCATCGGCCCGACCGGACACCACGGAGGAGGGGGCATGGCCAACGGACGAGGGCAGCGCCGCCTGGAAGAGGAGATCAGGAGGATCGAGGCCGTGCGGGCCGAGCACGGCCTGGGTCGTCACGAGGGGGTGGTGACGTCGCGGGACCCCATGATGAGCGCCCTGCGCGACACCTTGATGGTCGAGGACACCTTCCCCGGCTTTAGCCGCTGGCTGCTGCCCTTCGTGTTCAACCCCGGCCAGGGCTCCATCGTGGTGGGCGCACCGAACACCGAGACGCCGCCCCACTCCCATCCCGACCAGACGCTGCACGTAGTCATGAGCGGCACCGTGTGGATCGGGGACACCGAGCTCACGGCCGGGGACTGGGCCTATGTTCCTCCCGGGGTGACCTACTCGCTGCGGACCGGCCCCCTCGGGGCGACCATGCTGTACCCCCACTTCACCTAGTGGGTCCCCTAGGGGTACGGGGGCATGAAGGCGTTCGCGCCACCGATCCACATCGGGCTTTGACCCGCGAGCGCGAAGATGAACGCTCGCTCGAAATCCGTGACGTTCGTCTTGACGAACACGAAGCGCGAGTCCGACCCAGGCGGCACCGCCGGCGAGAAGTAGTAGGAGAGATCCACGATCTCGTACTCGGGCAGGTCATGCCGGTTGACCCGGCTGGGCCCAACGGCGCCCAGGCCGTCGAGGCGGAAGTCGGTGTCGGTCGTGACCGAAAGGCCGAAGAACCGGTAGCCCATGAGGATGATGTCGCCACCCTCCAGCCGGGTCACCCGGAAGTAGAAGTCGAGCGTTCCCGCGGCCGTGCGCACGACACGGGTCTGGTACGTCCCGGTCACCCCGAGGCCGGCCTGGTCGGTGAAGTCGACCAGCTCGTCGGCGACGACCTCCCCTGCCAACGAAGGCACCGCCGCCAGCGTGGTACCGGAAAGCAGGGCACTGTCTCCGCCGCGCACCAGCACGAGATTCTCCTCTCGTCCGAGACCGACCCGCCTCTCCGACGGCCAACGGTGGGGCAGGCTAGCGGTCGGGCTCTCGCCCTGGGCCTGGTGGCATTGCTGCTCGTGGCTTGCTCGACGGGCGAGCGGACGACGGCTCCGGGCCGGGGCCCCGCGCCTCCGCCCCGCCCGCCTCCGGAAGTGTACGTGGCCGTAGGGGCCAGCGAGACGGTGGGGGTGGGCGCCGACCTGCCCGAGCAGGCCTGGCCCGAGGTGCTCCGCCGCAGCCGCCTCCCCGAGGGCACGGCCTTCGTCAACCTCGGCATCCCGGGGGCCACGGTGGCTCGAGCCCTGCAGGAGGAGCTGCCCAGGGCCATGGCGGCGCGGCCCACGCTGGCCACCGTGTGGCTCAACGCCAACGACCTCCTCGCCGGCGTGCCGCCTGAGGCTTACGAGGCACAGCTTCGCCACCTGGTCAGGGCGCTGCGAGGGGGCGGCGCCACCAAGGTGCTGGTGGCCAACACCCCGCCCCTCGAGCTCCTGCCCGCTTACACGGCGTGCCGCCAGCAGCCGGCCGCCCACCCTTGCCCCTTGCCGGCCGCGTCCGTGCCGCCCCCTGGGACGGTGAGGGCGGCGGTGGACGCCTACAACGCCGCCATCGCCCGGGTGACGGCCTCCGAGGGCGCCGTCCTGGTCGACCTCCACGGCGCGTCGCTTCGCACCGTCGCCACGGGGGGCTGGGCGCCCCTCGTGGGCAGGGACGGGTTCCACCCCAGCACCCTCGGCCACCGGGCCGTGGCCGACGCCTTCGCCCAGGCACTCTGACCCGCCCGCCGGGTCACCCCCAGTCCAGCACGGTGACGATGTTCGAGAAGTCGTCCGTCCACACCCGGGGCCGGGCCGCGCCCCGGAGCGGCTCCCAGCGGGGGTCGGCGGTCAGCGGTACGAGGTCGGCGGGGCGGCGGGCCATGAGCACCCAGACCGAGCCGCTCTTGCCCTCGTCCCGCTCGGCGTCGGTCACGACGAGGTCCCGCCGGACCACGGCCGTGAGCCCGGCGTCCCGGGCCAGGTCGCCCAGCACCGGCGGCAGGTCCAGGTAGCGGTTGGTCACATGAGCGGCCAGGACCCCCCCATCGGCCAGCTTGTCGAGGTACACGTCGAACGCCTGGCGGGTGAGGAGGTGCACGGGTATGGCGTCGGAGCTGAAGGCGTCCAGCACGACCAGGGAGAAGTGGCGGTCCGGCGCCCGGGTCAGGGACAGGCGGGCGTCGCCGAGCACCACGTCGGTGTTCGTCGGGCAGTCCTCGAGGTAGGTGAAGAGGCGGCGGTCGCGCGCCACTCGCTCGACGCCGGGATCGATCTCGTAGAAGGTCCAGCGCTGCCCGGGCTCGCCGTAGCAGGCCAAGGAGCCCGTGCCGAGGCCGATCACAGCCACTCGGGAGCGCGAGGCGCCGGGCAGCTCGGTGAGCGCCTGGCCTGCGGGTCCCGAGCGGTGGAAGTAGGTGAGCGGCTCGCGGCGGCGCCTGGGATCGGTGCTCTGGGCGCCGTGGGTCGTGTCGCCGTGCACCAGGCGGTGCTGGGCACCGGTCTCGTCCCGCACCACCTGGACCACCCCGAAGAAGCTGCGGTCCCGGTGCACGGTCCGGCCCGTCCTCCCTATGGGGAGCGATCCCACCACCACCAGGGCCGCGGCCGCCAGGCCCAATCGGACGGGCCGGCCC
>JALYHE010000080.1 GCA_030776705.1 Actinomycetota bacterium
GCGGCCGAGGGGGCGGTGCGCACCAGGATCCCGGTCTGGGTGATGCCGGTCCTGGTGATCCTGCCCTTCTGGGGGGTCTTCTACGTGGGCGCCTTCGGCGACCGCACAGTGAAGAAGGTGGTCACTCCCCAGGAGGTCTACGCCAAGGGCGGCTGCTCGTCGTGCCACGGCGCCCAGGGCGAGGGCGGCACCGGGCCGCCGCTGGCCGGGGGCCAGTCCAAGCTCACCTTCCCCACCGAGGAGGAGCACATCAACTGGGTGAAGCAGGGCTCGGGCGCCGTCACCGGACAGATGTACGGCAACCCCGCCCGCCCGGGGGGCCAGCGAGGACCGGCCACGGGCGGCATGCCCGGCTTCAGCGGCCAGCTGTCGGAGGAGGAGATCCGCCTCGTGGTCCAGTACGAGCGGGACCAGCTCTAGTGCAGCCCTGCGGAACAGGGCTGTACTAGGCCATGGCTGCCGCCCCCGAGGTGGTGGTGGTGGGCGGCGGCCCGTCGGGCGCGGCGTGCGCCTACTGGCTGGCCCGGGCCGGCCACGAGGTGCTCCTGGTGGAGAAGAAGCGCTACCCCCGGGAGAAGACCTGCGGCGACGGGCTGACGCCCCGCTCGGTCAGGCAGCTCGACGACCTGGGCCTGGGCGACGAGCTCGCCGGTCACCACCGCTTCTGCGGCCTGCGCTCCGTGGCCTTCGGGCGCACGCTGGAACTGCGCTGGCCCTCCCACCCCGACTTCCCCGACCACGGCTACGTGATCACGAGGAAGGACCTCGACCACCTGGTGGCGGAGCGGGCGGTGAAGGCGGGCGCCACCTTGTGGGAGGAGGCCGAGGCCTCCGCACCGGTGCTCCGCCACGGCACCGTCACCGGCGTGGTGGTGAGGCGCACGTCGGGGTCCGCGCCCACCGTCGAGGAGGTGCCGGCCCGCTACGTTGTCGTGGCCGACGGGGCCAACTCCCGGTTCGGTCGGGCCCTCGGTGCCAGCCGTGACAAGGCCTACCCCATGGGCATGGCCATCCGGGGCTACTACCGCTCACCGCGCCACGACGAGCCCTGGATCGAGAGCCACCTCGACCTGCGGGACCGGGCCGGCAACGTCCTGCCCGGCTACGGGTGGATCTTCCCGGTGGGCGACGGCCGGGTCAACGTGGGCGTGGGCCTGCTGTCCACCTTCAACAAGTGGAAGGACGTCAACACCAGCCACCTCATGGACGCCTTCAGCCACCAGGCGCCCGGCTCGTGGGGGATCCGGCCCGAGACGTCCTGCGGGGCGCCCACCGGGGGGCGGCTGCCCATGGCCCTGTCGGTGGGCCCCCGGGTGGGCGAGGGTTACCTCGTCGTCGGCGACGCCGCGGCAGGCATCAACCCCTTCAACGGCGAGGGCATCGCCTACGCCTACGAGACGGGCCGTATGGCGGCCGACGCCGTGGCCGCGGCGCTGGAGAGCGGCGACGGCTCGGCCCTCCTGGAGTACGAGCGCAGGCTCCAGGAGGAGTACGGCCTGTACTTCCGGGTGGCACGGGCCTTCGTCCGCATCATCGGCCAGCCCCAGCTCATGCGGGCCCTGGTGAGCACGGGCATGCGGTCCCGCACCCTCATGGAGTGGGTGCTGCGCATCATGGCCAACCTGCTCCGTCCCGACGAGACGGGCCCCGCCGAGGCCGCCTACCGGGCCGTGGCCGCCATCGCCCGCCTGGCCCCCCCTGCGACTTCCGCTCGATCGACCCCAACGTAGGGGGGTGGATGGCGCGAAGGTCGGCGGGGTGGGGGGCGCCTAGAGAGACGCCGCCGCGGCCCGGGCCATGTCGGCGGTGCGCTCCACGTCGTCCCTGGTGTGGGCCAGGCTGGGGAACATCGCCTCGTAAGGGCTCGGAGGCAGGGCCACGCCCCGGTCCAGCATGGCTCGGAAGAAGCGGGCGTAGAGGCCATTGCCCGCCGACCGGCGGGCGCCGTCGTAATCGAGCACCGGCGCGTCGGTGAAGAACAGGCCCACCATCGTTCCCACCACAGGCACCTGGGCGGGCACGCCCGCCTCGTCGAACACCGCCGCGAGCGAGGCAGCCAGCTCGGCGGCCCTGCCGGCCAGCATGGTGTAGGCGGCCGCGTCCAGCCGGTCCAGCACGGCCAGACCGGCCGCAGTGGCCAGCGGGTTCCCGGACAGGGTGCCGGCCTGGTAGACGGGGCCCACCGGGGCCAGTACCTCCATCACCTCCCGCCGCCCGCCCACGGCGGCCAGCGGCAGGCCCCCGCCGATCACCTTGCCGAAGGCGGACAGGTCGGGGACGACATCGAACATCTCCTGGGCGCCGCCTCGCCCCAGCCGGAACCCGGTGATCACCTCGTCGAGGATCAGCAGGGCGCCGGCCTCGTCGCAGGCGGAGCGCAGGCCCTCGAGGAAGCCGGGCTCGGGGGCCACCAGTCCCATGTTGGCGGCCACCGGTTCCACGATGACGCAGGCCACGTCGGCGTCGAGCGTCGGCCACGAGTTGTACGGCACCACCACCGTGTCGGCCACCGCCGCCTCGGGCACACCGGCCGAGCCGGGCAGGCCCAGGGTGGCCACGCCGCTCCCGCCGCCGGCCAGCAGGGCGTCGGCGTGGCCGTGGTAGCAACCGGCGAACTTCACGACCTGCCGTCGCCCCGTGAACCCCCGCGCCGCCCGGATGGCCGTCATGGTGGCCTCGGTGCCGCTGGAGACCAGCCGCACCAGGTCACAGCTCGGCACCCCCGCTCTGATCTCCTCGCACAGCAGCACCTCCCGCTCGGTCGGCGCCCCGTAGCTGGTGCCGTCGGCCGCCGCTCGGCAGACCGCCTCCACCACGGCGGGGTGGGCGTGGCCCAGGATCGACGCCCCCCAGGACTGCACGTAGTCCAGGTACCTGCGCCCCTCCACGTCCCACACCCAGGCCCCCTCGGCCCGGTCCACGAAGTACGGCGTGGCGCCCACGGAGTCGAAGGACCGCACGGGTGAGCTCACGCCGCCGGGCATGACCGTGCAGGCCCGGCGGTAGAGGGCCTCGTTGTCACCCATGCAGTGACTCGGCCAGCTCCCGGGCCAGGTAGGTGAGGACGA
The DNA here is from genome assembly GCA_030776705.1 of Actinomycetota bacterium. GTDB lineage: Bacteria > Actinomycetota > Acidimicrobiia > Acidimicrobiales > JALYHE01. The sequence goes on from JALYHE010000080.1 coordinate 3,069, forward strand.
AGTCGGCGCCGGCCCGCTTGATGGCGACGATGTGCTCGAGGGCCACCGCGTCACCGTCCACCCAGCCCCGCTCGGCCGCGGCCTTGACCATGGCGTACTCGCCGCTCACGTGGTAGGCGGCCACGGGTACGTCCACGGCGGCCCGCACGGCGGCGATAACGTCGAGGCAGGCCAGCGCCGGCTTTACCATCACCATGTCGGCGCCCTCGGCCACGTCCAGGGCGGCCTCGGCCCGGGCCTCCCGGGCGTTGCGCGGGTCCTGCTGGTAGCCCCGGCGGTCGCCCCCGCCCGCGATGGTGACGTCCACGGCATGGCGGAAGGGCCCGTACAGGGCGGAGGCGTACTTGGCCGAGTAGGCGAGCACGGCGGTCTGGGCGTGGCCCGCCCCGTCCAGGGCCGCCCTGACGGCGCCGACCTGTCCGTCCATCATCCCGCTCGGAGCCACCACGTCGGCCCCGGCCGCGCCCTGGGCCACGGCCACCTCGGCGTAGCGCTCGAGGGTGGCGTCGTTGTCGGGCTGGCCGGTGGCGTCGAGCACGCCGCAGTGGCCGTGGTCGGTGTACTCGTCAAGGCACAGGTCGGCCATGAGCACCACACGGTCGCCTACCTCGTCGCGGACGTCGCGGAGGGCGACCTGCACGATGCCGTCGGGGTCCGAGGCCTGGCTGCCGGTGGGGTCCTTGGTGGCGGGGACGCCGAAGAGGATGACGGACGGCACGCCGAGCCCGGCCAGCTCGCCCACCTCCTTCACCAGCGACTCCCGGCTGTGCTGTACCACGCCCGGCAGCGAGGCGACGGGTCGGGGCTCGTCGATGCCCTCCCGGACGAAGAGCGGCGCCACCAGGTCGTCCACGGTGACGCGGGTCTCCGCCACCAGCCTGCGCAGGGCCGCGGTCCGGCGCAGGCGGCGCATGCGGCGGGCGGGGAAGGCCACGCCGCTCAGCCTACGGGCGGGGGGCCAGGTGCGAGACCAGGGCCAGGACCAGGCCCTCCATGGTGTGGACCTCGGCCACCACGTCGACGTGGAGGTGACTCTCCCGGGCAGCGGCGGCGGTGACCGGCCCGATGCAGGCGACCACGGGCGGGACGGAGGCGGGTCCGGCCACGTCGAGGTAGCTGAGGACGGTCGAGGGCGAGGTGAAGGTGATGGCGTCGGCGTCGGCCGCGGCGGCAAGGGCCTCGGGACGCGGTGTTCCCGGCTCGGCCCGGTACGCCTCCACCACCTCCACGTCCCACCCCTCGGCCCGCAGGCCCTCGGGCAGGACGTCCCTCGCCCCGGCCGCCCTGGGCAGGAGCACCCGCCCGCCGCCCGAGGGCGGGGGAAAGCCCTCGAGGAGCGCCTCGGCCACGAACCGGTCCGGCACGAGGTCGACGGCGAGACCTCGCTCGGCCAGGGCCGCCGCCGTACCCGGGCCGATGGCGGCCAGTCGGGCTGGGCCGACGTGTGGCGGGTCGCCCAGAAGGGGGACGAAGCGCTCTACGGCGTTGACCGACGTGAAGGCCACCCAGTCGAAGCTGGCCACGCGACCCGCCGCCGACCTCAGGGCCTTGCCCCCGTCGGCCGGGCCCACGATGGCTATGGCGGGGACCTCCACGGTGTTGGCACCCTGCTGGCGCAGCAGCTCGACCAGCGCCGGCGCCTGCTCCTCGGACCGGGTGACCACCACCTTGCGCCCGAGCAGGGGGCGGGCGGTCACGCCCGGCTCGCGTCCTCCAGAACCCAGGTGCCCCCCGACTCCTCGAGGATCTCGGTCGCCGCCGACCTCCCCACTTCCTCGGGATCGTCCCCCTCGGCGGTGGCCCGCAGGACGATCCTGCCGTCCAGGGTGGCCAGGATGGCGGTCAGGCGGACGGTGCCGTCCTCGCCGGTGCGGGCGTGGGCCCCCACCGGCAGGTCACAGCCCCCGCCCAGCTGGGCCAGGTACGCCCGCTCCGCGTCCACGGCCCGGCGCGAGGGCTCGTGCTCCAGGGCTTCGAGCGCCTGGCGCACGTTCCCGTCGTCCTCCCGGCACTCCAGGGCCAGGGCTCCCTGCGCCACCTGGGGCACCATCAGCTCGGGATCCAGGACTTCGGCGGCCTGCTCGATGCGCTCCAGCCTGTGCAAGGCCGCGGCGGCCAGCACCAGGGCCGAGTACTGGGTGCTCATGCGGAGGCGGGTGTCGACGTTGCCCCGCAAGCCCGTGAACGTGAGGTCGGGGCGGAGCGAGGCCAGCTGGGCCCGGCGCCGGACCGAGCCGGTGGCCACCAGGGCGCCGGGCGGGAGCTCCTCGAGAACGCTGCCCACCATGGCGTCGCGGGCGTCGACGCGCTCGGGCACGGCGGCCAGCACCAGGCCGGGCGTGGGCCGCGCCGGCAGGTCCTTGGCCGAGTGGACAGCGAAGTCGGCCCGGCCCTCCAGCACGGCCGACTGCACCTCCTTCACGAACACGCCCCGCCCCCCGATCTCCCAGATGGGGAGGTCCTGGCGCCGGTCGCCCATGGTCTCCACCACCACCTCCTCCACCGGCTCGTCGAGCAGCGAGGAGACGTGTCGCGTCTGCCGGAGGGCCAGCTCGCTGCCGCGGGTGGCGGCCCGCATCAGGGGTCGATCACTCGAGGCCGAAGAGGGAGCGGAGCGCCTCGGCCAGCCGGTCCCCACGAGCCGAGCCGGCGGCGTCCTTGAGGCGGACGGTGGGCTCATGCAGGAGCTTGGCCAGGATCCCTCGGGTGAGCCCCTCCACCGCCTGGCGCTGTCGATCGTCCAACCCCTCGAGGCGGGCCCGGTAGCGCTCCATCTCGGTGGTGCGGACGTCCTCGGCGTGCTGGCGAAGGGCCACGACGAGGGGCGCCAACTGGCGGGCGGTGCTGGCCGCGGTGTAGCGCGCCACCTCGGCCTCGACGATGGTCTCGACCCCTGCCACCTCCCGGCGGCGCTCGTCCATCCCCGCCTCGGCGAAGGCCCGCAGGTCGTCGATGTCGAGCAGCGTGACACCTGGGAGGTCGGCCACCCCGGGGTCCACGTCACGGGGCACGGCCAGGTCCACCACCAGAAGGGGCCGCCGACGGCTGTCCATCACCGGGCGCAGGTCGTCGGCGTGCAGGACCGCCGAGGGGGCGCCCGTCGAGCTGAGCACCAGGTCGGCGTCGGCCAGGGCGGAGCCCAGGTCCTCGAGCGGCACGGCACGGCCGCCGATGACCTGGGCCATGGAC
>JALYHE010000081.1 GCA_030776705.1 Actinomycetota bacterium
GAGGCGAGCGGCGCCGGAGGGGCTCGCCGCTCCTCGGAAAGCCTCCGGCGCCAGAGGTCGGCGTTGGCCCGGCCCAGCTGGAGCTCCGCCTCTCGGCGTCTGGCCACCTCGCGGAGGAGCTGTTTACCGCGCACCAGTCCCATGGCTGTCAGGGCCAGGGCCATCACCGAGAGGCCGATGGGTATCTCGTCGACCTGCCACACCTCGAACCGCTCATGGAGCACCTGGATCCGCTCCGAGCCGTCGAGCGCCGAGCTGGCCACGTACCCGAAGAGCCCGACGGCGAGAACGCCCACGGCGTCCCGTACCAGCGTGAAGGCGAACTGAGACTGCCGCGGCCATATGAGCCGTTGCCGCAGGTCCACCACGTCCCACGGGCTCCTGGCGGGCCGTCCCAGGAAGTAGCCCTGAGCGGCCGACATGCCCAGCTCCTGCAGGGCCTCCAGCTCGCGCTCGGTCTGGACGCCTTCGGCCACCACCTGTGCGCCCACCGAAGCCGCGAACTCCACCGTGGCCCGAGCCAACGAGCGCCGCGCCGGGTCCACGTCGACGTCTCGGGTGAGAGCATGGTCCATCTTGATGATGTCCGGTGCAAGGTCCAGCAGCTGGGCCAGCCCCGAGTAACCCGCGCCCATGTCATCGACGGCCAGGCGTACCCCGCGGGCCCGATAGCCCTCGAGGACTGCCCGCAGCCGACAAGGGTCCTTCACCGCTTCATGCTCCGTCAGCTCCAGAACCAGCCGATGGCCGGGTGCGGCGTCGAGCGCCTTTTTCAGCGCCTCGGCGCACAGCGTCTCCACGCCGACGTTGATCGACACGTAGAAGTGCTCCGGCAGGTGCTCGAGCCCGGCCAGAGCAGCGGTCACCGCCTTCACCTCCAGCTCGACACCGAAGCCGACCCGGTGGGCCTCGAGGAACCACGCCTCCGGGGGCCGTTGGGGATCGGAGGCGAAGCGAGCCAGGGCCTCGACGCCGACGATGCGTCCCGTGTCCAGCGCCACGATGGGCTGGTACAAGATGGTGGGCTGGTCGCCCTCCAGGCACTCCTGGATGCGTGCCAACGCCACCAGGTGAGCCTCCGGGCCGTCACCTTCCAGCTCCAGGCGCTGGGCGATCAGGCGCGCCATGAGCCGGAGGACGTCGAGCTCGGCTTGGCCGAGTGCCGGCCTGGCATCCCTGCTGAAGCAGCAAAGGGTCCCGTAGATCCGCCCGCTGGAAAGGACGATGGGTGTGCCCAGGTAGGCGCCGATGCCCAGCTCCTCGGTGAGACGCATGTCGCTCACGTCCGGCGTGGCGGAGGCGTCGGGGATGACCCCTGTGATGCGGCCAGTAACCACCTTCTCGCAGTACGTCTCCTCCAGCGGGTCGGAGCCACCGACGAAGACCCCCTCCTCGGTCCCCGACTGGCTGACGTAGGTGAAGACGCGCTTGCCGCCCCGGAACTCGCCTACGCAGGCGACATCCATGGCCAGGTGCTCCCGGGTGACGCGGAGCAACTCGTTGATGCCGTCGCTCAACAGATTCCGGTCAGGTACCGCCGCCGCCACCACCTCACGGTAACAGCGGGGCCCGAGCTTCCGGACATATTGCGCTTTCGCGTGATCAGACCTGCCGGCCGCCGGACGCCGGGTCTTTTCAGTACGGCTCGTGGCGCCGGTCTTCGTGCGTCACCTGGCGCTGCCGGTCCACAGCCCGGGCGTGGGCCTCGTCGCCGGACGGGCCGCCGGCGCGCCTGGTCAGGTCCTCGAAGGAACTCACCCGGCCGTAGAGGATCAAGGTGTCGCCCGGGCGGACCTCCGTCTGCTTGTCGGGCACGCCCAGGTAGGAGTCGTCGGGACGGACGATGCCGAGCACCATGATCCCCTCGTCGCGGAGCCGCAGGTCCCCGAGCTTGCGCCCGGCCAGCCAGCTGTCCGCATCGACGATCATCTCCTGCACCTCGTACTCGCCCGAGACGCGCAGGAGCGCCGCGTAGTCCCTCACATCCAGGTCGGTGAACCTGCGCAGAGCCCGGCCGGCCAGTCGGGACAGGCGGCGGTCCACCGCCTGCGACAGCGACAGGGCGTAGACGAGAGCCAGGCCGCCGACCAGCAGCACCCCGCGCAGCAGCACCTGGCGGGCGTTGTCGGTGCCGAGGAAGCCGGCCAGCAGGCCGGCGACCGCCGTGGTGAGCCCGAGGTTGCCCACCAGCATCAGGGCCATGATGATGCGGCGCCGAACGGGGTGGGTGGCGACGGCCTCCGACTCCCTGGTCGTGAAGCCCACCCCCGTGAGCGCCGAGCGGGCCTGGAACCGGGCTGCGGGCCTGGTCATGCCCGTGACGGTGAGGGCGATGGTGGCGACCCGGGTGATCAGCAGCGACACCAGGGCCACCACGACCAGCAGGACGACGATGGGCATGGACCAAGTATCCCCCGGCCGCCCCTCGTGCTTGAGCCAACCGCCGGGCGGGCAGGGAAGGACCCTGTACAGTCGTCGAGCCCGATGACAATCACGATCCTCCCGGCTCTCGGGACGAGACGGAGTGCGGGTGAGCGACGAGGTCCCGACAGAGGCGAGTAGGCGGGAAACGGCTGTTCCCGAGGCGCCGCAACACAGAGGATCCGGGCCTGTCACAGGCGGCCACTAGAATCGAACTTGTGTTCGAACAGCAGGGCGAGCTGGGCAAGATCCAGGAGGGGGTGGCCCTCTTGCAGGCCGCCGTGGCCGCCCTCGAGCCCGGCTGCCTTGGCGGGGCGGACGCAGCTGCGCTGGTGGAGGTGTTCTCCCGGGGCGAGAAGGTATGCGCCGCCGGGCGGGCCATTGCCTCCTGGCGGGTGGACGAGTCGGGCTCCTGGCGCCGCCGAGGCCACCGCAGCGCCGCTCACTTCCTGGCCGCCACCACCGGCACTTCGGTAGGACAGGCGGTCTCCACGCTGGAGGTGGCCCGGCGGCTGAAGCACCTGCCCGCCACCGACCAGGCCTTCCGCTCAGGTTCCCTCTCCGAGGTCCAGGCCAGGGAGGTCACCGCCGCCGCCCACCTGGCCCCCGAGGCGGAGGCCGGGCTGGTCGAGGCAGCCGCCACCCATGGGGTCGGCGAGCTGCGCCGGCGCTGTCGTGCGGTGGCGGCCTCGGCCCAGGCCGACGAGGCCGGCGCCTACGAGCGCATCCGGCGAAGCCGCTACCTGCGCCACTGGTCCGACCCAGACGGGGCCGTCCGCTTGGACGCCCGCCTCACCCCCGACCACGGGGCCCGCCTGCTCGCCGCGGTGGAGGCCGGTGCCGAGCGAGCCTTCAGGCAGGCCCGGGCCCAAGGGCGAGGCGAGCCATACCACGCCACCGGGCCGACGCCCTGGTCGCGCTGAGCGATGCCGGCGACGGTGGCGTACCAGCCGCCTCGGTCCACGTCAGGGTCGACCACGAGGCGCTTCGCCGGGGGCACGCCGAGCCGGGCGAGACCTGCGAGATCGACGGCATCGGCCCCATCCCCGTGGCTGCGGCCCGGCGCCTGGCCGACGACGCCATCTTGAAGGTGCTGGTCACCGACGGGGCCGACGTGAAGGCGGTGGCGCACGCCGGGCGGACCATCCCCGCCCGCCTGCGCACCGCCCTGCAGGCTCGCGACCCCGTGTGCGTCGTACCCGGCTGCGAGGTGAGCCGGGGCCTGGAGATCGACCACCGGGTGCCCTTGGCCGAAGGCGGCTCCACCACCCTGGACAACCTGGCTCGGCTGTGCGGTTGGCACCACTACCTGAAGAGCCACCGTGGCCACCGCCTGGCCGGGGGGCCGGGGCGATGGTCGTGGAGCGGGCCCGTCGGGTCGCTGGGTGGCGAGGGCGAGGGTCGGGCACAGCCTTACACTCCCCCGCCATGACCGCGGGCGCCGAGAGACGCCTGTCCCTGCGGGCCCGGGAGCTTCGAGACCGCGGTCCCGAGGCCCTCGAAGAGCTCCCGTCACCGGAGGAGCTGGCCGGGCAGGCCGAACCGGCACGGCATCAGACCCTCGAGGACCTCCGCGTCGAGCTGTACGCCATCTCGTCGATCGTGGCCGACGCCACGGTGCAGCGGGCCCGGCGGGAGCGGCCCTCGCACCCGCCCTACGGGCTGGTGAGGTCTAAGCACTCCGAGTCGAGGATGCTCGTGGCGTCACCCGAAGCGGTGGCGGAAGGCTCCGTCACGAGCTTCATGGAACTGGGAAAGGCCTACGTCGACACGATGGTGTTCCACCTCGACCGCCAGTTCAACGACCGGGCCGACCCTCAACAGCCGTGGATGACCCGGCGGCTTGAGGCGCTGCTGTCCCTTTTCCGCGTCGACGCCGGACCGCTCGCCAAGTCGCGCATGAGGGACGCCCTCAGCTTCGTCTACGGGGGTCTCCACTTCGGCACAGGCGTGTCGGTCCAGCTCGCCCAGGTGATGGCCCGCCTCCTCGAGCCCTTCCCGGCCATCAAGGGCGCCGACAAGGCGGACGTGCTCAACCGCAGCATCCGCCCCGCCTATCGGCTGGCGGCGCTGAACCTCGACCACGTGGTCTTCGCCTACCAGAGCCTGCAGGAGTCGTCGGGGGGTCCGAACACCTGGATGAAGGCGGACGCCTTCGCGGTGCACGAGTCGGGGGGACGGCCGGCGAGGATCGACCTCGTCGGCGAGGACGTCTGGCGGGGCCCTCAGGGGCGCCCGCTCGGGGAGGTAAGCACCACGTACCAGACGCAGGGCTGCCCGGCCCGGGTGTCGCCCACCGGGGGACCTTCCCCCATCGCTGCGCTGTGGGCCTGGTGCGTCGAGCTGGCTCTCGACACGGGGCTGCTGGGTCGTGGCCCTGTAGGCAACACTGGTGACGACCCGGCGGCCCCTACTGGACCCGGCGAGGGCCCTTCCGGTCCCGCACCTTCCGCCTGATCCGCTGGGCGCCCCTCTTGGTCCGCCGCCCGGCGGCGTCCGCCACCTGCTTGGTCTTCTCCAACCCGGCCGCGGCCCAGGCGTACTCGGTGCCGAGGATGGCGAAGCCCAGCACGACCACCACTATCCCCGGGCCGGGGAGCACCAGCAGCACGAGCCCGGCCACCACCACGGCCACGCCCACCACGGTGACCGCCAGCCGCTTGGAGTTGCGCACTATGGCCCGGAGGACCTCGCTCGGAGTCGGCGTCGGCATGGGCGGTCCGGGGCGTCAGGCCGGCAGGTCGTAACCCTGCTCGATGATGGCGTCCCTGATCACGTCGAGGGTGACGACCGACTCGTCGTAGTCCACCTGGACGGTCCGGTCCGGCACCGACACCTGGGCCGAACGAACGCCTTCGAGCTCGGAGAGCCCGCCCTCGATGGCGGCCTGGCAGTGCTCGCAGTGGATGCCCGGGACGGTCAACGTCGTCGTGCTCATGGCGACGACCTTAGGCCAGCAGGTCCCGTCCCAACCTCCCGCTGCGGACGAAGGCGCGCATCCGCTCGCGCTCGTGGAGGCGGAACCGCCGCCAGCACCACGCCAGCGCCGCTGCGCCGGCCACCTCCTGGAGGACGAGGACGGCAGTGGGCCGGTGGAGGCTGAGCGGCACCTCGGCCGTGAGCGACCAACCGAGCGCGGGCCACCAGAACAGCGCCGCCCTCGTCCACGCCCCGTCGAGGAGCAGGTGCAGGAGGGTGCCCACCGGGAGCGCCAACAGGCGGCGGCGAAGGCGGCGCCGGCCGCGGGTGGCGACCATGACCAGGGCCAGCAGCACTGCGCTGCCGGCCAACGTGTGCAGAACGCCCTCGCCCGTCACGGCGTCGACGACGTCGGGCGCCAGCGCCCCCACCATGACCAGGCGGTAGTCGACGGCCGGGTCTCGGAATACCTGCCAGACGGCCACCACCGACAGGCCGGCGAACCAGAGCAGCAACGAAGAGCCGTCAGCGCACGAGGATTCGGCCGCACTGGTCGCAGAAGACCAGCGCGCCGGGAGGCTCCCGCTTGATCCGGTCCACCTCCGCAGCGGGGAGGGCGAGATGACAGCCCGAGCACGAAGAGCCCACCAGCCGGGCCGCACCCACGCCACCGAGCTTGGCCCGCAGCCCCTCGTAGGTGCGCAGGAGGTCGGCTGGGACGCTCTGGGCGGCGCTGGCCCGCTTGGACTCCTCCACGGCGATGTCGGTGTCGATGGCCTCCTCGGCCGCGGCAAGGAACCCTCGTACCTGGGCGGCCTGGGCCTCCACTTCCGAACGCTCACCTTCGAGGGCCCCGACCTCGGCCGCCGAGGACTCTGCCTCCTCCATGGCCGCCAGGGCCTGGTCCTCGAGCATGGACAGGCGGGCCTTTAGCGAGTCGGACTCCGCGGACATGGCCTGCAGGTCCCGGGGTGCGCTGACCACTCCGGAGTAGAGCCGCTTCTCGATCTCGGCGATGCGGGCTTCGACCAAGCGCACGTCCTCCTCGAGCCGGGCCTGGCGGCCGGCCACCTGGTCCCGCCGGGCCCTGGCCTCGACCAGACGGGCGTCGAGGGCGGCGAGGCGGGCGTCGAGGGCAGCCAGCTCCGAGCGCTCGGGTAGGTGGGCCCGGCGGTGCCGCAGCTGGTCGCCGGTGGTGTCCCGGTCCTGGACCTCGAGCAGGGCCTCGAAGGCGGTCATGGCGTGCCCACGACGGGGGCCGGGCTGAGCGTGGTCGGGGGCCTGTGGCCCGGGCCGTTCAGGCGGGGGCGCGTGCCGCGGAATTCGCGCCGCGAGCGCCGCTCGTACCGCCCGCCGCCGTCGTCCCGGTCGAAGGTGTCGTCGAAGTACCCGCGCCTCCGATCGTCGTACCGCCGCCGGTCGTTCCGGACCTTGCCCTTTCCTATGGGACCCGGATCGGGGAGCCCCACGGCAGGCAGGCCCTCCAGTGCCTTCTCCATGAAGGCGCTCCATATCCGGGCCGGGTAGGAGCCGCCCACGACCCGGGTGCCCCCGACGTTCTTCATGGGGACGTTGCCCACGGGGGAGCCCATCCACACCGCCGTGGCCAGCTGCGGCGTGAAGCCCACGAACCAGGCGTTCTCGTACTCCTGGGAGGTGCCCGTCTTGCCCGCCACCTGGCGGCCGGGGACGCGAGCCCGGGTGCCGGTGCCCCTCTCCACCACCGACCGCAGGACCGAGGTGGCCACCCGTGCCGTCTCGGGCGTCACCGCCCGCTTGCCCTTGTCAGGCCCCTCGAACACGACCTTGCCGTTGCGGTCGACGACCTTCTCGACGAAACGGGGCTCGTGGTACATCCCGTCGCTGGCGATGGTGGCGTAGGCGGACGCCATCTCCAAGGGTGTCGCCTCTTCGGCCCCCAACGAGATGGACGGGTAGGGCTCGAGCCGCTTCTTGGGCAGGCCGAGCCGGGAGGCCATGTCCACGACCTTGTCGAGGCCTATGTCGACTCCGATACGGGCGTAGGCGCAGTTCACCGAGCGGGCCGTGGCGTCGGTGAGGGACATCATCCCCCCTGCCGAGCCCTCGTAGTTCCCGGGGGTGTAGGGGGCGAACCCGGGCGCCTTGATGGTGCATGGCGAGTTCCCGTCGACGATGTCGTTGGGGTTGTATCCGGCCTCGATGGCCGCCAGCAGCACGTAGGCCTTGAAGGACGATCCGGGCTGGCGCATGCCCTGGGTGGCCAGGTTGTACTTGGCCGTGCCGAAGTCGTCACCGGCCACCATGGCCCTCACGTAGCCCGTCGACGGCTCGACGGACACGAGCGAGCTGGTGAAGCGGCCCTTGGTCAGCGTGGGCGGCAGCACCTCGTTGCGGCGCTGCTCGGCCTCACGCTGCATCCTTGGGTCCAGGGTCGTGTGGATCCTGAGGCCTCCCTTGAACACCGCGTTGTACCGCTCCTGGGCTGTTTCCCCGAGCCGCTCGTCGGACAGGAGGCGCTGCTTGACCTCCTCCACGAAGTAGTCGTTGGGTGGCGGCAGCGGCGTGAACACCTTCACCGGCAGTTGGGTGGCCTTCAGCTCCGCCGCCGCTTCCCTCGAGAGGTGCCCGTGGGCCACCATGCGGTCAAGAGCCAGGTCCCGCCGGGACCGGGCCGGTCCGGGGTGCCTCACCGGGTCGTAGCCGACCGGGTTGCGGATGATGCCGGCGAGGAGGGCGGCCTGGCCCTCGGTGAGCTTCTCGACGTCGGTGTTGAAGTAAGTCTCGGCCGCGGCCTGCACGCCGTAGGCGCCGTTCCCGAAGTAGACAGCGTTGAGGTACCGCTCCAGGATCTCGTGCTTGGTGAGGCTCTTCTCGAGCCGCATGGCCAGCACCGCCTCCTTGACCTTGCGGTCCACCCGCTTCTCGGGCGTCAGCAGGGAGTTCTTCACCAGCTGCTGGGTGATGGTGGAGCCACCCTGGCGCACCTGGCCGGACTGCACGTTGGTGACCAGGGCCCGCAGGGCGGAGCGGGCGTTGACGCCCCGGTGGGACCAGAAGTGGTCGTCCTCCATGTCCAAGATGGCGTCGACCACGGGCTTCGGCACCCGGTCGAGCGGCACGGGAGAGCGGTTCTCCTCGGCGTGGAGCACGGCCAGCAGGCTGCCGTCGCGGGCGTACACCGAGGAGTTCTGAGACAGCTCCGCGAGCTGCCCGACGTTGGCCGCCTTGCCGGCCCTCCCGGCTCGCCCGAGCCCCCGGAGCTCGTGAAGCAGTAGTCCCACTCCGAGGGCCAAGCCCACCCCGGCGACCACCACCGTCAGGAGCAGGCGGACCAGCGGGCGCACGGCCGCCACGGTATCTGACCACCGCCTTTGCCTCGGCTGCCTCGGCGCCCACGCCCTCGGTAGGCTCCGGCCCATGAACCAGGAGAGGTCCGAGCGGATCGACCAGCTGCAGGCCCGCAAGGAGGGCCAGGCCGGCGAGCCTGGGGGCGAGACCATGCAGGTGCCGGTGAACGTGTACGAGGCCGGAGAGGCGCTCGTGGTCGTGGCGCCCCTGCCCGGCGTGCAGCCTGAGGACGTCGACGTCTCCGTGGAAGGGGCCCGGCTGCGCATAGCCGCCGCCATGCGCTCGCCCGCGCCCAAGGACTACATCGTCCACGAGTGGCACTACGGGCCCTACGAGCGGATCATCGACCTCCCCGACGGGTTCTCCGGAGGCGGCACGGCCACGTTCGGCAACGGCCAGCTGGCCATCCGGCTCACCAGAGGCACGGGCGGCGGTCCGATCCAGGTCAAGTCGGCCTGAGCGGCGGGCCGGCTACGCCCTGACCTCGACGGCGCCCTTCATCGTGGCCGGGTGGATGGTGCAGGTGTAGGTGAACAACCCGGTTGCCGCGAACCGGTGCACGTAGGTGCCCTCGGCCTTGTTCTCGCTCCGGAAGGAGCCGTCGTCGGCGGTGACGTTGTGGGGGATTCCCTTGTCCTCGAAGGTCCAGGTAACGTCGCTCCCCACCTTCACCGCCATCTTGGAAGGCCTGAACCTGAGCTTCTTGGCCACGACCTGGGGCCCCGAGACCTTGGGCTTCTCGGCGCCCTTGGAACCACCGCCGCAGGCGGGGACGATGGCGACGCACACCAGGGCGAGCAGAGCTAACGGTCGCTTCTTCACCTGTGGACGCCCCTCCTCGGATCGAGTGGCGAGGAGCCTAACGCCGGGCCGCGGCGAGCACCGGCCGCGCCCTCGCGGCCGAGCGTCCCAAGGGCTCATGGGGTAACGTCGCGAGGGAGTACGCCCCCTCGCGGGGCCCGTGCACGCATCCGAGAGACACGCACCCGAGAGACACGAAACAGGAGGAGGCACCATGGCCGCACCCGATCCCCGAGCCACGGCCCAGGCCCTGGTGGCCGAGGGCCAGGGCATCCTTGCCGCCGACGAGTCCACCGGCACCGCCACCAAGCGCCTCGAGGCGGAGAACATCGAGTCCACGGACCAGAGCCGCCGCGACTACCGCGAGCTGCTGTTCACGACCCCTGGCCTCGGTGAGTACGTCTCGGGAGCGATCCTCTACGACGAGACCATCCGCTCCAACACCTCCGACGGCAGGACCATGTGCCAGGCCCTGGACGAGAACGGCGTCATCCCGGGCATCAAGGTCGACACAGGCGCGAACGCCCTGGCTGGCGCCGAGGGCGAGAAGATCACCGAGGGCCTCGACGGGCTCCGGGAGCGCCTCGAGGAGTACGTGGAGATGGGAGCCCGCTTCACGAAGTGGCGGGCGGTCATCCAGATCCAGGGCGACGAGCTGCCCAGCGACTACGCCATCGCCGTCAACGCACACGCCCTGGCCCGCTTCGCCGCCCTCTCGCAAGAGGCCGGTATGGCCCCGTGCGTGGAGCCCGAGGTCCTGATCGACGGCGACCACTCCATCGAGCGCTTCTTCGAGGTGAACGAGAAGACCCTCCGGGTCGTCTTCGCCCAGTTGGCCCTCCAGCGGGTCGAGCTCGAGGCCATGGTCCTCAAGCCCTCCATGGTCATCGCCGGCAAGGAGCACGAGTCCTTCCCGTCCGACCCGCAGCAGGTGGCGGAGATGACGGTGGCGTGCATGCGCCGGGTGGTGCCGGCCGCCGTGCCGGGCATCTGCTTCCTCTCGGGCGGCCAGACCCCCGAGCAGGCCACCGAGCACCTGAACCTCATGAACGAGCTCGGCCCCCAGCCCTGGCAGCTGGCCTTCTCCTACGCCCGAGCCCTTCAGGAGCCCGTGCTCAAGGCCTGGAAGGGCGACAACGCCAACTGGCAGGCGGCCCAGCAGGCGCTGGCCCACCGGGCCAAGATGAACTCGGCCGCCCGGTCGGGGTCCTACTCCCCGGACATGGAGCAGGGCTGAGCGCTCCCGTGGCAGGCACAGGCGAGTCGGTGCTGGTGGTGCCTTCGGTGCTGCCCGCCGACTTCGCCTGCCTGGGAGAGGAGGTCAAGGCCCTCGAGGAGGCGGGTGTCGACCGCATCCAGTGGGACGTGATGGACGGTCACTTCGTGCCCAACCTCACCTTCGGGCCCGAGATCATCGCCGCCACCAGGGACCACACCTCGGTGCCCTTCGAGGCACACCTCATGGTCACCGACCCCGACAGCATGCTGTCGCGCTATGTGGAGGCGGGCTGCGAGTGGGTCATCGTGCACGCCGAGGCGCCAATCCACCTCCATCGCAGCCTCGACGCCGTGGGCGAGGCCGGGGGCAAGCCCGCCGTGGCCCTGAACCCGGCCACACCGGCTGCGGCCGTGGCCCACGTCCTGGACCTGGTGGACCTGGTGCTGGTCATGACGGTCAACCCCGGCTTCGGGGGCCAGGACTACCTGTCTTCGATGGAGCCCAAGATCAGCGAGATCCGGCGCATGATCGACGACTCGGGCAGGGACATCGACCTCGAGGTGGACGGCGGCATAGGCCCCAAGACGGCCGGGGCGGCGGCAGCGGCAGGGGCCCGGGTGCTGGTCGCCGGCTCCTCGCTGTACAAGCACGAGGGGGGCCTCGGGGAGGCGGTCTCGGCCATCCGCGCCGCCGGTGAGGACGCCCTGGCCGCCTGACGCGGACCGACCACAGGGCCAGCGACACAGGGCCAGCGACTTCAAGGAGACCCGATGCCCGACAAGCAGATGAGCATGGACAAGGCCTCCCAGGGCAACGGGGCGGCCACCGACCGGCCCGTGTTGCTGGCCATCTGCGGGGACTCGGCCACGGGCAAGACCACCATCTCCGAGGGGCTGGTGTC